>JAIVHQ010000321.1 GCA_020200995.1 Flavobacteriales bacterium | reverse complement strand
GTCTTTTAACCTTTTGGAGCTCGAAGGCCGCCGGCCGGTCTGTCTGCTAGGCTACGATGTGGCAGCACGCCTTTTCAGAACCGAAGACCCCATCGGCAAGGAGATTAAAATCGGCGGCTTCAAAACCGTGGTGATCGGTACACTGAAACAGGAAGGGCAGGGGCTGCTCGGCAACGGCGCCGACGAATGGGCCATCATGCCGGTGGGTTTTGCGCGAAATATTATCAATGTGGACGAGGGCCGCACCCGGATCGGGCTCCGGCCCAAAGAGGGAGTGAGCTTTACAGCCATGGAAGATGAAGTCATCATGCTGATGCGCAACGTGCGAGGGCTGCGGATCAATCAGGACAATAATTTTGCAGTCAACAAGAGCAGCATGCTCAGCGCCGGCCTCGATGAACTCTTTGGTTTTTTGAGCATTGCGGGCCTCATCATCGGTGGCTTTTCGATATTGGTAGGTGGGTTCAGTATCGCCAACATCATGTTCGTGTCGGTGCGGGAGCGAACATCCATTATCGGAATTCAAAAAGCACTCGGAGCAAAGCGCTCATTCATCCTGTTCCAATTTCTCTTTGAGTCTGTTGTCCTTTGCCTGATCGGTGGGGTGATCGGACTATTAATTATCTACCTGCTCACTTTGGCGGCATCAGGGATGTCTGATTTTGAGCTCATTCTCACTTGGGAAAACATTGCGATGGGCATCGGGTTTTCCGCGGGCATCGGCGTTATCTCGGGCATCGTCCCTGCCATGCAGGCTTCGAAGATGGCGCCCGTCGATGCCATGCGGTCCACGGGCTGATCCCGGAGGAATTGGCTTTCGCTAAAAAGCAAACGCAACTCCTACGCTCAGCGCCCATTGGTCGGTGCGCGACTCCAGATTTCTAAAATCGAATGAAGCCTGATCGTCGATGGTAATCGACTCAGGGTCGATATACTCAGTCTTGCTACCCACACTGCTTTCGAATCGGGCTTCAATGAAAACGCCGGGCGTAACTTCGTATTTTGCACCGACGCCCCAACCCGCGATGAAAGTAAAATTGCGATCGAGCCGCTCTGTCGAGGGTTGAACCCCGCTGCTCGATTGTAGTTTGCTGGTGGTGCTGAAGTTCCGCGCTCCGACAAAGACTTCGCCGTAAGGTCGAAACCGCCCGTTGAAGGGCCTGAGCCGTCCGTGAATCTGGTAAGTGTATGAATTTCCGTTGATGCGCAATGTCCCCGCATTGCGGCCCCCCTCGGGATTGTTGATGAAGACATCTGCCTTGGATCGTGCCATGTGGTTCCATGCAAATCCACCGCCAATCTCGATCGGGGCGTTGAGCAATGGCACGCTGATGAATGCGTTGATTCCAAATGGTAAACGGCCGTAATTCTCGGCAAACTCACCCGTGGGTACGGCCACTTGAAGGCCTCCCGAGAGGGTTACACCGCGCCGCTCCTGAAATCGAACTACTTGCCTGTTGTTGGTCTGTGCTACCTGTGCGAAAACGGAAGTTCCCGCGATCATAAGCAAAACTGTGATGACTGCCGTTTTTTTCATATGTTGACACCCGCCACTGATAGCCTCAATAGGCCCGATTTTTCGTACATCTTATACCCGGGAGGATTGTTTTTGATAAAGTCGAGCACCGCTGTAAAGGCACGGCTCTCAAAGTAGGGCGAATCCTGCTTAGAGACAAAAAACCCAATGAGCTTGCCGCTTTTCAACGTCAGTTTTTCAAACCCGATTTCGCGCGCCAGCCAGCGCAGCTTGATGGCCTCCATCAATGTGAGGGTTTGCTGCGGAATTTCACCGAACCGGTCGCGTAGGTCGGCTTTGTACTGCTCCAGGTGCACCTCGCTCATCAGGTTGTCGAGCTCGCGGTATACAGCCAGCCGCTCCTTGATATCGGTGATGTAATGGTCGGGGATAAGTATTTCGAGATCGGTTTCCAGGACGCAATCGTCCACATAGCTCCCCGATTTTTCTTTTTCGTCTTTGTACAGCTCTTTGAAATCTGATTCTTTCAGTTCCTGCACCGCCTCGTCGAGTATTTTCTGGTAAGTCTCAAAGCCCAGTTCGTTGATGAATCCGCTTTGCTCGCCGCCGAGCAGGTTTCCCGCACCGCGTATGTCAAGGTCGCGCATGGCGATGTTGAGCCCGCTGCCCAGATCGCTGAACTGCGTAATGGCTTGCAGGCGCTTCCGGGCCTCAGTCGAAATTACCGAAAGGGGAGGAGCGATGAGGTAGCAGAAGGCTTTTTTATTGCTTCGGCCCACCCGGCCCCTGAGTTGGTGAAGATCACTCAATCCGAATTCATTGGCGTCGTTGATGATCATCGTGTTAGCATTCGAGATGTCAATGCCCGACTCAATGATGGTGGTCGCCACCAGCACGTCGTACACCCCGTCGATGAAGTCGGTCATCACCTTTTCGAGTTTCGTACCGTCCATTTGTCCATGGCCGATGGCCACCCGCACGCCGGGGCACAGGCGGCTGATCATCCCGGCCACCTCGGTGATGTTACCTATTTTATTGTTCACGAAAAATACCTGTCCGCCTCGGCTCACTTCATAAGTGATGGCATCGCGGATCACCTCTTCGTGAAAGGTGAACAGCTCCGTTTGGACGGGAAATCTGTTTGGCGGAGGGGTGTTTATGATGCTCAGGTCGCGGGCCCCCATCAGCGAAAATTGCAGGGTGCGTGGAATGGGCGTGGCCGTGAGTGTGAGTGTATCCACGTTGGCTTTGATGGTCTTGAGCTTGTCTTTCACCCCCACGCCGAATTTTTGCTCCTCGTCGATCACCAGCAATCCGAGGTCTTTAAATTTAATCTGCTTTCCGGCCAGCTTGTGCGTGCCGATAATGATGTCAATTTTTCCGTCGGCGAGGTCTTTAAGTGTCTCGCGCTGTTTTTTGGCGGCGACAAATCGGTTGATGAATGCCACCCTGCACGGGAAGTCGCGCAGTCGCTCGCTGAAGTTTTTGTGGTGCTGCATGGAGAGGATGGTGGTGGGTACCAATACGGCCACCTGCTTGCTGTCGCACACGGCTTTGAAGGCCGCTCGAATCGCAATCTCGGTTTTGCCGAAACCCACATCTCCGCACACCAGGCGGTCCATGGGGTGCTCGGCCTCCATGTCTTCCTTGACGGCCTGGATGGATTTGACCTGATCGGGGGTGTCTTCATAAATGAATGAGGCCTCGAGCTCGGTCTGCAAATAATTGTCGGGCGAAAATGCAAACCCCGTCTTGGCCTTTCGCTCCGCGTAGAGCTTGATGAGGTCATAGGCGATTTGCTTCACCCGGCTCTTGGTCTTGGCCTTGGTTTTTTGCCAGGCGGCGCTTCCCAGTTTGTTGATGCTCGGCTCAGTGCCATCCTTACCGCTGTACTTGGTGATGCGGTGCAGGCTGTGAATGCTCACGTAGAGGATGTCGCCGTCGCGGTACACCAGCCGAATGGCCTCCTGCTCGCGGCCGTTCACATCGATCTTTTCAAGGCCCGAAAATTTTCCGACACCGTGGTCGATGTGGGTCACGAAGTCGCCCGGCATTAAGCTGTTCAGCTCCTTGATGGTGAGGGCTTCCTTGTTCTTTTTAAAACCTTCCTTGAGGTAGAACCGGTGATATCGCTCAAAAATCTGGTGGTCGGTATAGCAGCACAGCAGCAGGTCGCCATCTGTGAATCCCTCGGAGATTTCAGTGTGCACAGGGTTGAACTTCACATCGGCGTTCAGGTCCTTGAAGATGCTTTCAAGTCGCTCGGTCTGCTTCGGGTTTCCCGCAAAAATAAAGTTGAGGTATCCTGCTTCCTCGTTCTTTTTGAGCTGCTTGATGAGCATGTCAAAATTCTTGTTGAACGAGGGCTGCGCCTTCTGATCGGACTGAAATTTCACAAAATTATCGGGCGCCCTGCCGAGCAATACCTGCCTGAAGTCGGTGAGCCTTTCGGCAAATTCGCTGCCCGAGGTGAAGAGGTCGCCGGGTGGCAGGTGGTTCATCATCGACTTAATCTTTTCGAATTGTTTCTCGGCGCCTTCCATGGCCTGATCGAGACGGTCGGTGATGAAATTTAAGTCTTTAAACCAAACAGCCGTGTCGGGCGAAATGAAATCCAAAAACCCCTCACGGGCCTCGAGCATCATCTTATTTTGCACGTTTGGTATCAGGGTAAAGTGCTTAGCGGGAGCCGTGGAGAGCTGCGTTACGGGGTCAAACTTTCGGATGGATTCCACTTCGTCGCCGAAAAATTCCATTCGGAAAGGTGTCGATTCTCCGAAAGAGAATACGTCTACGATACCGCCACGGATAGAAAACTGCCCCGGCTCATACACAAAGTCTGTGCGTTCAAATTCGTACTCGGTCAGCAATTCGTTGAGGAAAGACAGGCTGTACGTCTCACCTGTTTTTACTTTAAACGAGTGGCTCTTGAGCTGCTTCCGTGTCACCACCCGCTCGGAGAGTGCCTCGGGGTAAGTCACTACCAGCTTCGGTTTTCTCGTTTTTTGCGAAAGCGCTTTCAGCACCTCTGCGCGAAGCACGATATTGGCGTTGTCGGTTTCCTCGATTTGGTAGGGAACGCGGTGGGTTTCGGGGTAGAAATGTGCGGCAAAATCGCTGCCTTCCAACTTTTGCAGGTCGTTGTGAAAATACGCCGCCTCCTCCTTGTCGTTGAGCACGAAGAGGTGGTCTGTCTCCATGTGCGAAGCCACAGCTGCCGCCCACATCAAAGCTCCCGACCCCGAGTATCCTTCTAAGGAAACGCGGGCTTTTGGAGATTTTAATGCGTTGGAAATAAGTGAGGAACGGTTGTTCTCACGATAGAATCGGGCAATGTCTTCAATCTTCATGCTTCACTGCGGCGGGCTCAGGGCTGAATTCTTCCATGAATGCCTCGGCCTTTTCGACCATGTTTTTGGAACCGATAAACAGCGGCGTTCGCTGGTGTAAATGTTTGGGCGTCAAAGACAATATTCTGTTTTTTCCGTCAGAAGCTTTTCCACCGGCCTGTTCAACAATGAATGCGAGGGGAATGTTCTCATACATCAGGCGCAGCTTGCCTCCCGGGTTGCTCCCTGTACTC
>JAIVHQ010000120.1 GCA_020200995.1 Flavobacteriales bacterium | reverse complement strand
GCCGTGAGGTGGTCCAGCCCCCTGAGGTTTCCGGCACGGCCCGAGGCTACTCCTGCAAGGGCTGCTTTTTTGCCGGCCCAGATAGCGGGAGGAACAATGTCCAAAAAGAACTTTAGCACTCCCGGAAAACTGCCGTTGTATTCAGGCACCACGAAGATGAAATGCGACACCTCGGCAATGCCTTTGTGGAGAACTTGTTCAAAACTCGGCGGTGGCGTACCGTATCGGCCTTCGGTAAAGAAGTCGGGAGGCAGGTCGGTAAGGGACAGAAGTTGCACGTCTGTACCCTGCGCTTCAATAGATTCCACGTATTGGCGGGCTACATTTAAGGAATTGCTGTCGCGGCGATCAGTGGCCGCAATTACTGTTGTCATTCACATTTCAATTAACAAAAATCTGTGCAAAATTAAGCAGAACCACCAAAGGGCTATCCTCCTCAAAAGGCTTAGATTTAAAGATTCAAAAGCATTTAGAAAAATCATGAAAGTAACATACTTCGGTCATTCTTGTTTCAGCATTTTAGAAAAAGGAACCCGTATGCTTTTTGATCCGTTCATCAGCCCCAACGAATTGGCCCGTGGCAAAGCGGATGCTGATCTGGTTGAAGCCGATTACATCCTCATTACACACGGGCATGAAGACCACGTGGCCGACGCAGTATCTATTGCGAAACGCACAGGTGCTAAGGTGATTGCGTCGTTCGAAATCGCCGAGTGGTTGCAAGCCAAAGGCATAGAAAACGTGCACCCCATGAACCTCGGCGGCGCAGTGGACATGCCCTTTGGCCGTGTAAAATATGTCACTGCTATTCACAGCTCTGTGCTCCCCGATGGCACCTACGGCGGAAATCCGGGTGGATTCGTCATCAATTTTGGCGACCTTTGCATCTACTATGCGGGCGATACGGCACTGACCCTGGACATGCAGCTGATCGGTAACGAGTTTGACGTGGACCACGCGTTTCTTCCCATCGGCGACAACTTTACCATGGGTGCGGACGATGCGGTGACAGCAGCAAAATTTGTAAAGTGCAAAAGCGTGATCGGCATGCATTACGACACCTTTCCGTACATCCGCATAGACAAAGAAGAATCAAAAGCAAAATTTAAGGATTCAGGTGCTAACCTGGTCCTCATGGAAATAGGAGAAACGATAGAACTGTAAAATGGGAAAAATAATCAGCGTTGC
The DNA here is from genome assembly GCA_020200995.1 of Flavobacteriales bacterium. Lineage (GTDB taxonomy): Bacteria > Bacteroidota > Bacteroidia > Flavobacteriales_D > Cryomorphaceae > T3Sed10-241. Next base: position 2,363 of record JAIVHQ010000120.1, on the reverse strand, counting down.
CAACCAGAAGGGAGGCGTAGGAAAAACCACAACGGCGATCAACCTCGCAGCTTGCCTCGGTGTGCTCGAGCAAAAAACCCTGCTGGTCGATGCCGATCCGCAGGCCAATGCCACCAGTGGTGTGGGTGTAGACCCCAAAGCAGTGAAGACAAGCATTTACGAATGCCTTCTGGGAGATGTGGATGTTAAAGATATCATCATCACCACCGAAAATCCCAACCTTGATATGATTCCGGCACACATCGACCTGGTAGGTGCCGAAATCGAAATGATCAGCCTCCCGCAACGCGAGCAGATGATGCGACACGCGCTGAAAGAGGTGAAGGACGAATACGACTTTATCATCATCGACTGCTCGCCCTCGCTCGGCCTCATCACCGTCAATGCCCTCACGGCATCCGACTCTGTGATCGTGCCGGTGCAATGCGAGTACTTCGCCCTTGAAGGTTTGGGCAAGCTGTTGAACACCATTAAAATCGTTCAGTCGCGCCTCAACATCAACCTCGAAATCGAAGGCATCCTGCTTACCATGTTCGACAGCCGCCTGAGGCTGGCCAACCAAGTCGTAGAAGAAGTAAAAATGCACTTCCAGCAGTTGGTGTTCAACACCGTGATTCACCGCAATACCCGCTTGGGTGAAGCTCCAAGCCACGGCGAGACCATCATCATGCACGACGCCTCTTGCAAAGGATCGGTCAACTATCTTAACCTAACGCGCGAGATTCTGCAGCGCAATGACATGACCCGAATCAAGTCGGAAGACAAAATCATAGAGGTCGAGAATGAGTAAAAAAAAAGGACTGGGACGGGGATTAAGCGCCCTTCTGGAAAACGTTGAAACCGACATCACCACGGGCACCAAGAGCGAAAGCGCCTCGCGCGTGCTCGGCTCTGTGGCCATGCTCCCCGTGTCTCAAATCGAGGCCAATCCCTTTCAACCGCGAACCGTTTTCGACAAGGAGTCAATGATGGAGCTCGTGCAGTCCATCCAAGAGCTGGGCATCATACAGCCCGTCACCGTTCGGAAAATGGGCCGTGACAAGTTTCAGCTTATTAGCGGCGAGCGCCGTTTTCGGGCTTCGCAGCTCGCAGGCCTGGATGAAATTCCGGCTTACATCCGAATCGCCAACGACCAGGCCATGCTCGAAATGGCCCTGGTAGAAAACATTCAGCGCAAAAACCTCGACCCCATCGAGGTGGCCCTCTCCTACCAAAGGCTGATCGAGGAGTGCAACCTGACGCAGGAAGCCATGAGCGAACGCGTGGGTAAAAAACGCGCCACCATCACCAATACCTTGCGGCTGCTGAAATTACCTCCCGAAGTGCAGTCGGCTCTGCGCAAAAACGAAATTTCAATGGGCCACGCCCGCGCCCTGCTCAGCTTCACTGACGGGAAAGAGCTGTTGCGGATGTTCAACCGAATTTTGGAAGAAGGCATGTCTGTAAGGCAAGTGGAAAGCGGAGGCAGGACTGAAAAAACCGCGGAAAAGCCCGTTAAGAAAAAACCCCTTCCCCTCTCCTTTGAGCAGCAGAAAATCAAATCGGATCTAATCGATTGGTTTGGCACAAAAGTTGACATCAAGCGTGATGAAAAAGGAACCGGAAAGATCGAAATCGCTTTCCAATCTGATGATGACCTTCGAAGAATCATTGAAAAACTCGATCAATAGCTGTTTGAAGTGGGTCGTGGCCTTGGCCGCGTTGCTCCTTATCTCGCCACTTTCCGCACAGCGCGATACCACCTCGACGCAAATGCCCGGGAAGCAAGAGCGCGTGGAAGTGCCTACACAGTCGGGAACCATAAGCGGCGAAGAAGCCGTTGAGCCCAATCGAAGCGGGTTTTTCGCTGAGCTGCGAAGCCCGAGAAAAGCGGCCCTCTTTTCAGCTGTGCTTCCGGGACTAGGGCAAGCCTACAACCGAAAATACTGGAAAATCCCAATCCTCTACGCGGGGTTTGGAGTGGCGGCATGGTACCTGAACGACAACCTAACCAACATTCGCCTGTATAAGGATGCATTCATTGCTGAAAACGACGGCAACCCCGAAACTGTAAATAATACAGGCTTTGCACCCGCCCAACTCGAAACGCTCATCGATCAATACACTGAGTGGCGCGACCTTTCCTACATCGCTTTCGGCATCATTTACATCCTCAACATTATCGATGCCAATGTAGATGCCCACCTTTTTTATTTTGACGTGAACGAGGATATCTCCATGAACCTCAAGCCTCACTGGTCACCGTTTATGTTTTCGACCCCGGGACTTTCATTAACACTGAAGTTGTAACTTCGTCGCCCTGAAATCGACTCACATGCGAATAGCACTGGTAGGATACGGTAAAATGGGCAAACACATCGAAA
>JAIVHQ010000119.1 GCA_020200995.1 Flavobacteriales bacterium | reverse complement strand
ACTTCCAGGTAGTAGACAGGCTCTTTCATAATAATAGATACTTCAGGCCAACTCAAATTCAGGTCCGTTCCACCCCGGAGAAGAAGAATACTCACTCATTGGATCAACCATATCTGCCATAATTTGGGGCATTTCTTCGCTGACAAAATACCTCCAATTAGCTAGGGTGATGGCATTGTGCCCTCTACCCTGCAGCTCTATTAACTCTTCCAGCCTTATTCTGACCAATGTGCACAACCCTTGAATGGCTTTTCTCTCACGCAATATGTCGTCACTGTAGAACTTGGACTTAAAATCCTCTGCAATGTGGGCCGCTACCCAATCTCTGGAGTCATCCCTGTTACAACCGTACTGCCTTTTTACTTCCGTTGTGTAACTGATTTGCCTGAGGGCATCAAATCGGAGTTGGTCCCTGAAACCATTGGCGTCAAGCAGATCTGAGCTCGGCGAGGGAGGATCGTCAGGCCACTTCCATTCCCACAGTTTTTCCGGCGCAACGAATTCCCGTGAGTTTTGACTGCCCGAAGCACCTCCACTGCGGGTCCCCCCCCCACCGCCGCCCGGCCCTACAGACCAAGTTACCGTACCGATCACTCCTGTGAAGTTGATGTCTGCTTCTATTCCGAAACCTTTTTCTGCGCCCAGGCGCACTTTAAAATCTCCGCCCACCTCAATGCCCGACGAAACATCTATCTGACAACGAATAATATAGGCCACTTCAGCCCTTGCACCTACCATGAACGTAATTACCCCGTGAATTCCAACAGAGAACTCCAGTGCCATCTCGGGATTATCCCTTACGATGTCAAGGTTGAGTGGAATTGCTCCCTCGCCCGAAGCGAAAAGTTGGGCTTTGAATATAACGCCACTTACCCCAAAGCCAAATTCGATTTTGACCTTTATAAGATTTACAGTGCATTTAGCGGAAACGGCATAAAATGCTTTTTCGTCAGTGAATTCTTTCCAACCCCATTGGAGTTCCAGATCCGCATCCAATACAGTGACATCCGACTCGATGTACCAGCCCACCTTTGGCACATTGTCCTGAATTTCTTTCATTAGCTCGGTGCCCATGCGGATGACGGACACAAGTGCGAGGATAGCATTTACGCCGTCAAACTGCATGGCGGCCCCGTCGCGGGTAATGGTGAGACCGCCAAAGTTGCTTGTCGAGTCAGATGAATCCGACTCCAAAGTGGTGCTTTCACTGCCTTCTGCAATCGAATTCATCGATTGATCATCAGTGAGGGTGGTCTTGGTGGTGCTGCCCTCACCTGTTCTGAAATTATGATTGCTCTCCTCATGAGCGAGTTGAGTCTTGCCCGAATCTCTATGGGTACCGTATTTGGCTCCCACTTTGGTTTGGCGGGCAGGAGGTATGCTCAATTTCAACTTCCACTGCTCCGGGTTGTAAATGGTCACGGGAATATTTACCGGCATTCCCCTGAGCACATAGCTTTTTTTAGAACCATAGGTCCACATTCGTCTAAAAGCGTCCATCAACGCAAGTGAGGCCAACTCGCCCGGCCCATCCGCTTTACCGGCCTGTTGGTAAAACCACTCGCCAGGATCGATCTCAAAATTGGCCTGAAAACGTCCTCCCCCGCCTTCGATTTCAAGCCCGGATGCTTCCAGCTGATCAGGTGGATCGGGACCTTCATAAAAAAGCTGCAACGTGTCGCGGTAAGGCACTGTCAACCCAACGCTCGGCACCAAGCCGATATCGCTGACGTACGGTACGCTCGCCCGATGCTCACACTGCACAGTGATGGTGTAGGGAGGTTCTTCCGCATCCGCATTTTGATACGGACAAGTTGAAACAGCTGAATTACATTCGGACATCCGTAAATTTTATATTATTCATTTTCTAACGCTGCGTTCTTCTCAGAGAGTAAAATCAACTTCCGCGGCGCCTCGAGCGATCCATGCGTCAGTATGTATTTAAACTCCTCATTCCAAGGCCGCTCACGCATGGCAGAGTGTTGCAAATGCAGCTCAATGAACCAATCAGAATCATCCTGAGTGACAATTCCAAAATTTCGGGCTTCTCGAATCCACTCTTTAAAAACGTCGTATTGAAACAACTCGGGCAACTCGTCGAAGAGGCTGTCTGCGTACTTCTTTTTATTACTTTCAGTATACCTCCCGAGGTAATAATCGTCGAGGGCTGACATCTGTCTTTTTGAAATAATGAGCATACCACTGCAAATTTTCAATCCGTTACAATTCTACCTTCGCATCTCAGCCGGCGTTGCATATTTCGCAAAAAGCCACGCCTGTATTTGCACTTTCCTGCATTACCTTCACTTGAGCAAGTCTTGATTTCACAACTGAAGAAAGCCCTTCGACCTGCCTGATCATCACTGCGACCATCTCAGGCGAAGGAGCGCCCGCTCCGGCCGACACCTCTCCGATGAGCACTGTAGGGCAACCTGCTGCTATGCTACCCCCGTGGGCAGTCATATCACCCATGCGCGCAGCAGGTTTTCCTCCGATCATGACGCTGGTCGAGCCTAAAATTATGGAGTCGGGAGGGCCTGTACAGACGCACATATCGCCCATAACGGCTGCGGGCATGCCGCCAATAAGTACTGTGGGAACGCCGGGGCCTGAAATTGGTCCACCCACGTGGGGCACGGGCGGTGTGCCCGGGGTCACCATGGGGCACATGTGCATGTCTGAAATTCGAGCGGCGGGTTTCGACATTGCTTTTGATTAGGTTAGCAAAGGCTAATGTAGTACAAATTTGCATTATACTTAAACATGCAGCCCCCTCTCAGGACGATTTAGTCGATGCGAATACGTCAATGATGCTTCCGTACTGATGTTTGAGCGAAGCATCGCAAATCTTAGTGATAATTAAAATCAACGTCGCCCGACCTCCGGAAGTACAAAAGCGGTCAGCCGAGCGAGACAAACCTGAAATTGAGGACAGTTTGAAATACAAGGACCATCCACTATTATTGGCCATGGCTTGAAAGACGAAATAAAACAGAGGCTATGCGCTTAGGCGCTAATTGTATATCAGAGTGCATTGCCTATATTAGCCCAATCGTAGGCGCATTACTCGCTTACCAAAAAGACAAACCAACCAGAACTTTTCCATGAAGCCCGTAAATTCAGCTCAAAGACGCAAAGCTTTCTTATCCTACCTTTTGGTTTTTGTGATTACCCTCTTGCCGATTTGCCTTTCGATATATCTCTACGGGAGGGTGGATCACGCCGAAAATGATTTTCTCCGGGAAAAATACCGCATAAGCCAGCAAATGGAAGAAGTGAAATACAGCGAGAGCCGTATTTATAACGCATTAAATCAAGATATTATATCTGTTGAAAATCAAATAACGCAATCGCAGGCCATCGCCGTCACCAGCCCGGAAAGCGGAAATATCGAGCCGAAAATCAGTGCCCTCAAACGGTCACTTCGAGAAGTGGATTCGGAACTCAGCGGCGAAAAACTCAACGCCACAGAAGCGCAAATGCTCGAAATGATCAGGACCCAGGCCGAGTGTCTCGAAAAATTGAACGGAATTTACAGTTCTACCTTTCAAAAAC
>JAIVHQ010000320.1 GCA_020200995.1 Flavobacteriales bacterium | reverse complement strand
TCGCAATGATTGTTTCCGAGACCTCTTATAAAGGTGCAGGTGTCCCGACACCGGTATCCACCCCTGAAGCCGCAGCTGTTCAGGATGCCGACCGCCTCGATGCTATTGGAGCCATCGGGGTGGCGCGCGCATTCGCGTATGGAGGCAGTAAGGGCCGAGCCTTTTACACACCCGATGACCTGCCGCGGCTTCACGACAATTTTGAGGATTACGCCAATGACTCAGGCGCTGTGATCAATCATTTTTACGAAAAGTTGCTGCTGCTCAAGGACCGCATGCAGACTGCTGAGGGCCAACGTCTCGCAGCAGAGCGGCATGGGTTTCTGGTGATTTTCCTCAATAAATTCCTTGAAGAATGGGAGGGAGTGAGCACCAAATGAAAACCGCCATTCGAGCGTCGATGGCGGTTTTCTACACATGAAGATGCATGTAAGATGTATTTTACCTCCTGTCTCTACCCGCTGTTGCTCGGGCAATCCTTAGTCGGAACTGAATACGCAATATGAACCGAGATTGATGGACTTTCGCTGCACGCATTTCAATAATGCTTCAAATAATTTTGGATCTGATGCTTTTATGTGTTTGACATACAGTATTAAAAAAGCGATCAGGCCTTCGTTGCATTTATGTAGGAGCCCAAAGGAACCCTTCGGCACAGTCCGACCTGCCGACAGCGCATCCATCCGCGATGCCTTAAAAGCGACTTACCCCATTGAGTCTACTGACCCCGACGCCGCAATGGCACGCTATGACAGCCTTTACGAGGTGAGCATGTCAAAAGGCTTTTACGAAGGCGCCGCCAGGGCCATGGCTTACAAGGGAATCATGTACAACGATGCGGGCCGTTATTCCGAAGCACTTGACCTCTACCGACCGGCCCTTCCACTCATGAAGAAGTCGAATGATCCGCCCGGAATGGCGATAATCCACAACAATATGGGGGTGTCCTTTAACCTAATGGGTGATCTGGACAGCGCTGCCGCGCGTTACTTGATGGCCCTTTCGGTCTACGAAACTGAACGGGATACGGCTTACCAAATCTCAACTTTGGGCACTACCGGCGGCATATTTATGGAGCTCGAACAATTCATTAAGGACTCCGTGTATTTCGAAAAGGCCCTCGACCTGGCCTTGGGCTACGGCGATTCCACACGTATAGCCGATTGCCTCATCAAAAGGGGCTACAATGCAAAGTCGCGCGAAAAATTCGAATCGGCGGAGAGCGACTACAGCAGGGCCTTGGAGATAGGCCAAAACCTCGGGAACAGTTATGTGACTTGCCTCGCGGCAAACAATCTTGCTGATCTTTATTACCTCCTCGGCCGAAAGGAGCGGGTCGTGGAGTTTTCGAGAAAATCGCTGCAGAGCGCCCGCAGCAGCGAGAACCCATTTTACGCCTTACACGCATCCGGCAACCTCGGTGTCTGCCTCGTTGAGGCCGGCCGGGCCGACACGGCAGTGGCCATCCTCGACTCTGTTATATCCATGGCCGACGAACTCGGTCAAAAACAGCTGGTGAGTACCTCCCACCTTTACCTCAGTGAGGCTTACGGCAAAACGGGACGATTTGCGGAAGCCTACGAACAATCCTGTATGCACATGAGTGCAGCGAAGGAACTGCGGAATGAAAGCAGCGATGCCCTCATTGGCGAGTTGGAGACCAAGTACCGCACCGCCCAAAAAGACCGGGAAATCGCTGATCTAGAATTGAGTGTGGCCCCGTGGGCCGCCAAAACTTCGCGTCAACAAACCTGGCTCATCGTCGCTGATGCGGCATCGGCGGTGCTCATTTTGCTGGTGATTGCGCTTTATACAAACAGCAAAAATAATGAGCGGCTGCACAAAAAGCGCATGCTCCGCACAGAGCAGGAAGTGGCAGTGGATCTGCTCAAAGCCCGAATTGAAGGAGAGGAGCGCGAAAGAAAACGCATGGCCCGCGAACTTCACGTTGGAATCGGAGGCCGGTTGACTGTGATCAGGTCACAGATGCGCAACGGTACCGATCAAGGCAGCCTCGCAGATGCCCTCCGAAAAACCGATACCGAGGTGCGCCGAATTGCCCACAAGCTCATGCCTGAAATCCTGATGCGGCGCGGGCTCAAGACGGCCTTGACTTCTTTTGTCGAGCAGCGCGACGGTCACCCTTCCGCAGTGTCTTTGCAGTTTTTGGGCGATGATTCTAAGGTAGTGCATGAAACTTCACAAGCAGTGTATCGCGTAATGCAGGAACTCGTGAAGAATGCGGTGAAACATGTCTCTCCAAAACAGGTGGCCGTCGATGAAACAGAGATTCACCTTACCGTCGAGGACGACGGCAAAGGTATGCCGTACAAAGCGGGAGAAGGTGCCGGATGGATTAACATTCGTGAGCGCGTGAGCATCATCGGAGGCAGCGTAGGCATCGATTCGCGTCCCGACAACGGAACTTCTGTGACGGCTGTATTTCCCAAATTACACCCTATATTATGATTAAAGTGGGCCTTACAGACGATCATGAGTTGGTGCGCAGGGGGATTTGCGACATGACCGAACGCGGCAAGTACTTGCGCGTGACTCATTGCTGGGCCGATGCCGACGAAACCCTCGAAGGCATTGCCGAGGCTGAAATCCAGGTTCTTTTGCTCGACATCAACCTCCCCGATATGCAGGGGGACAAGCTCTGCGCCAAGGTCATTGAAACTTGTCCGTACATGAAAGTTATCGGCCTTTCCACCTTCGATCAGTCAGTGGTGGTGAAGGACTTTATCGATGCCGGGGCGGCGGGCTACCTCACGAAAGACGCTTCTCTCGACGACTTGGAAACAGCGGTGAGAACCGTACTCGACGACGGGCAATACCTTATTCAGAATATTAGGGACAGGTTTGATAAAATGGATCCCGAGTCGCGGGCGGTTCGACTCACCCGCCGCGAAGAAGATATTTTGAAACTGGTAGCGGCCGAATTTACCACCCGCGAAATCGCCGATAAACTCTGCGTATCGGAGAAAACCGTGGAGACCCACCGCGCCCACCTTTTCCAGAAACTGGAGGTGCGCAATATTGCCGGCCTCGTGCGCGAGGCGATCTTGCGAGGATATATTTCGTAAGGTGTGATGATGTTCGGTAAAAGAAAGTTCTTACCGATTGAGATCTATTGACGATACATCAATTTTTGGAGTGTCATGATTGGTTATCACTACAATTTTTTAGGAATTGTTGATAATAAACGATGATTGAATCCTTGGACATTTCGTCCGTTACCATCTTTTTTACGAAATTCACGAAACGAGGCGCGTCCAAAACAAAATTGAATTCATTTTGCTTATGATCATCGATATGAAGCATTATCTGGCCATTCTTCTTGTTTTTGCGGGACTGGGTTTTGTTGAGGCCCAATCACTCGACGACGAATTCGACAAGGAAGTCCGCTTCCGCAAAAACGGCATGATGGTGCTCGGCTCATGGGCTGTGGTCAATATTGCAGGCGGGCTGGCTCTGCGGACCAACACCACGGGATCGACGCGCTATTTTCACGAAATGAACGCGATTTGGAACGGGGTAAATCTCGGGATCGCCACCTTCGGATACATCGGTGCGATGCGCATGGGCACGCCCGAATCCGCATTCGGGCTCTATCAGGAGCAGATCGGCATGGACAAAACCCTGCTCTTTAATGCGGGCCTCGACCTGGGCTATGTGGCCGCAGGACTCTGGATGACCGAGCGCGCTAAAAACGTTGACAAGAGACCCGATATGTGGAAAGGCTACGGTCAGGCTGTAATGCTCCAAGGCGCATTTTTGTTCGCTTTCGATGTGCTGATGCTCGTGTTCCATGACCACATTGATGTGCCCCAATACATGAGCTTTGGCATCAGGCCCGGGGCGCCGGACTTTTTGGGTTTTTCGCTGACATTCTGAGAATTGAATCTATGTATTAACAGAAAGGAGTTGACTGATTTTAGGCACTCCGCGGTCGGCTCCGTGCTACAGGCGACAAGGTTCTGCAGGATTTGCAATCCTGCGGCCCTGAGCTTGTGTACCACTTTTCGGAATTATCATTAATGTTGTTCATCCACCGCATTATTTGCAGAGACGTATTGTTAAGAGAACAACACGGGTTTGCCCATCTACCAGACAGACGCGCGCAGGATTGCAAATCCTGCCTTTAGATTTGTCCTCCCCTTTTTAATTAACTATCAATGTTGATAGTGATGTTGAAAAGAGGGGGTCTGGGGGAGACTCATAACTTCGTAAATTGTGAATAAAAAAAGAATGG
>JAIVHQ010000319.1 GCA_020200995.1 Flavobacteriales bacterium | reverse complement strand
CATCATAGAGCCGAACACACCTCCATTGGTGATGGTAAAGGTGCCGCCCTGCATCTCGTCAATGGTGATTTTTCCATCGCGGGCTTTCACGGCGAGGCGTTTTATTTCAGATTCGATTTCGGCGAGGCTCATTTGCTCCGCATTGCGAACTACGGGTACCATCAGGCCTTTCGGAGAACTCACGGCAATTCCGATATCGGCGTAGTTGTGGAGCACCATTTCATCGCCGTCGATCATGGCGTTTACGGAGGGAAACAGGTTGAGGGCTTCGGTCACCGCTTTGGTGAAGAACGACATAAATCCAAGGCCCACTCCGTGGTGTTCTTTAAACAGCTCTTTGTACTTGGTGCGCATGTCCATAATCGGCTTCATGTTCACCTCATTGAAGGTGGTGAGCATGGCCGTTTCGTTTTTCACGCCCACCAGCCTTTCGGCAATTTTGCGGCGCATCATGCTCATGCGCTTACGCTCGGCGTCGCGGGTGCCGCCCCAACCTGAGGCCGCACTTGCGTCAAATCCGCCGGCCATGGCGTCTACCACGTCCTGCTTGGTAATGCGTCCGCCCATGCCCGTGCCTTTTACCTTCGATGCTGAGACACCGTTCTCCTCCATCATTTTCCTTGCGGCGGGCGAGGGATGGCCCTCGGCATGCTTGGTCTTTCCGTCGTCGGATGAGACTTTTTCTTTGTCCTCGTCTTTGGCGGCTTTCTTGTCTTCTTTCTTATCGTCTTGCTTCGACGCTGACTCTTTTTCTTCTTTTTCGTCTTCGCTTTTTTCCTTCTTCTCTTCTTCCGCATCCGATTTTTCATCAGCCTCATCATCGCCGTCACTTTCGGGCTTTTCGGCATCGGTGTCGATGTGGCATACCACGTCGCCCACGGCTACGGTGTCGCCTTCTTCGGCTTTGAGGCTGATAATTCCCGCCACTTCTGCGGGGAGCTCCAGGGTGGCTTTGTCAGAGTCGATCTCGGCGATGGCCTGGTCTTTTTCGACATAATCTCCATCGGAAACGAGCCATGCGGCAATTTCGACTTCGGAGATAGATTCGCCCGGGCTGGGCACTTTCATTTCGAACATGGAGGGATTTTATTTAACAGGTTGTTTGGCAAATTTGAATAGGTTGTCCAGGTTGGCCTTGTGGCGGTGTGCCCAGGTTTGGCTTGACCCGGGAGCGGGGCTCGCTGTGGGGTTGGGTGCGATGCACTCCAGCTTCACGTCGCGGAAATTTACAGCCATGTAGTACCACGCACCCATGTTGGCAGGCTCTTCCTGCATCCAGATGTAATGCTTGGCTTTGGTGTAGCGCTTGAGCACTGCGTTTAGCTGTTTTTGCGGAAGCGGATAGAGCTGCTCCACTCGCACCACGGCCATGTTTTCGCCGCTCTCAGTCTTCTCCTTTTCTTCGAGAATTTCGTAATATATTTTGCCGGAGCAGAGCACAACGGTGTCCACATCCTTAACTTTTACATTGGGGTCGTCGAGTACTTCTTTGAACCTGCCCTCGGCCATTTCGGCCATGGTAGATACTGCTTTCGGGTATCGCAGCAGCTTTTTGGGAGTGAATACCACGAGCGGTTTGCGAAACTGTCGCTTGAGTTGTCGGCGCAAGAGGTGGAAATAGTTGGCAGGCGTGGTGGCATTGCACACTTGCATATTGTACTCCGCGCATTGCTGCAAAAATCGCTCGATCCGGGCACTCGAGTGCTCCGAACCCTGGCCCTCATAGCCGTGGGGCAGCAGCATCACAATGCCGTTCATGGCCCGCCACTTTACTTCGGCAGCGCTGATGAATTGGTCGATAACGATTTGAGCACCATTGAAGAAGTCACCGAATTGGGCTTCCCAAACGGTAAGCCCCTGCGGTGTGGCAAAGGCATAGCCGTAGTCGAATCCGAGCACGGCGTATTCCGAAAGCAGGGAATTGTAAATGGTAAACTTACCCTGGGTCTCGCTGAGATGGTTTAATGGGAGGTAAGTTTCTTCGGCGTCTTCGGTTTTGATCACCGCGTGGCGGTGCGAGAAGGTGCCGCGCTCCACATCCTGTCCCGATATACGCACGGGATGGCCCTCCTCAAGCAGTGTGGCGTAAGCCAGCAATTCTCCCATGGCCCAGTCCAGGCGGTCTTCTTCCACCATTTTCAGGCGGTCTTTCATCAGCTTCTGTACCTTGCGAAAAAAAGTCTTATCCTTGGCCAGGGTGTTGAATTTTTTAGCCAGTGCTGTCAGTTTTTTCTTGTCGTAACTCGTGTCGGGAGACGTTTCGAAATCCACGGGGCGCGAGAACACCATGTCCGACCAGGTGTCTTCCATAAAATTGCGCACGTAGTTTTTCGGAATGTCTTTCGCAAGTTCGAAATGATCTTCGAGCAGCTTGTCGAACTTGTCCTGAATCGTTTTTATTCCCTTTTTGGAAATTACACCTGCGTCGAGCAGCTCTTTTTGATAGATGGTTGTTGATCACGATGTGGATGGTGCCGCCGGCGCGGTAGCCTTGTAGCTGGGCCATCTGGATCACTTCGTAGATCACGCCCTGCCCGGCAATGGCCGCATCACCGTGGATGAGTATGGGGAGGATGGCGTGCTCGTCGTGAAGTTCGTTGTCGATTTTGGCGCGGGCCAGCCCCTGCACCACCGGACTTACCGCCTCGAGGTGCGAGGGGTTGGGTGCCATGGTACAGCGGATCGGCTTCCCGTCGTCAGCTTTAATCACGGTGCTGTAACCCAAGTGGTATTTCACATCACCGTCAAATTCTTCTATGCCGTCATCCTCGTATTCCTTTCCGGCAAATTCGCTAAAAATTCGTTTGAATTCTTTCTTGAAGATGTTGCCCAGAATGTTAAGCCTGCCGCGGTGGGCCATACCGAACACCATTTCAGTCACCCCATAGCGCGAGCCGCGCTGAACAAGGGCGTGCAGGGCCGGCATCAGGGCCTCGCCACCTTCCATCGAAAAGCGCTTTTGGCCTACAAACTTCTTTTGCAAAAACTGCTCAAAGGCCGTGGCCCTGTTCAGCATATTAAAAATGATGCGCTTCTCCTCGATGGTAAACTGCGGGCGATTTTTCAGCTCGATGTTCTCGCGAATCCATTTGACACGTTCCGGGTGGCGGATGTAGTTGTACTCAATCCCGATGCTCTGACAATACGTTTCAACGAGGTGATCAATTATTTCTCTGAGGGTCACAGGACCCAGACCGACATCTTCGCCCGCTTGAAACACGGTATCCAAATCACCTTCCTCCAATCCAAAATTTTCGATGTCGAGAGTGGGGCTGTACTTGCGGCGTTCGCGCACCGGGTTGGTCTTTGTAAAAAGATGGCCTCGTGACCGATACCCCTGAATGAGGTCGAGTACGCGAAATTCTTTGACTACATTTTCGGGGATCGCCCCGTCGGCACCGTATTGCTCTTTTGAAAAGTCGAAACCGGCGAAGAAATGCGCCCAGTCTCCTGCAATGCTTTCGGGATTTTTACGGTATTTTTCATATTGTTCCTCAATCCATTCTGTTGAGGTGTTGCCGAGAAAGGAATATTTGTCCATAGGTTTTGTGGTTCTGTCGCAGACAGGAACTGCAAAAATAACATTTTATAATGGCTCTGCATCTGTGCACGCCCTCGTTTCATTGATGAGGCTCTAAGCGACTTTTATGTCAATTTGCTCTAAGCCATATCAATGCACTGCTTCCGAATTTTCGCACCTCAAACGGCGGATGGCTTTATGAAAATTTGGCGCGGGTGATGACCTTTGCCAGGCACCTGCGCACCATCTGATCGGCAAGGGCATGGAGGGTATTTTCGGCCGGGGTCTCGGCGAGGAGGGCGCGCATTTTCGCCTCGTCCATGTCGAGTTGGTAGAGCAGCCGGATCAATACTTTACTCCCCGCGATTTGCTCTCTGTCCAGAAAGTCTGCGATCATGTCGAGAAGTTCACCATAAGGTGGCACCGCTTCGGGCAGGGTAATTTGCAAGCCTTGAAGGGCAAAGTCTTTTTCGAGCTGTCTGAGCGTGGCCGTCGCAAAGTCGTTTTTTTCCTGAGGGATTTTCTCCCTTTCGGCAAAAACGGCGGGCGGATCGAATCGGCTTTTTTCCGGAAAGGAGGTCATTGGCCCAGCCACGTTTTGCGCAGGGCAACTTGCTCGGGCGTGGGGTCATCCATGGGTTCCAACACACGTTTGCGGGTCCGCTCAGTTTCTATGGCGCGTACTTTTACCGTTTCGGTTTTGTAATCCTTCGCTTTGCGGTTGATTTTTACTTTGAATTTATCGCCCGGCTCGGTACGCTTCTTGAATTCTTTGATCACTTTCTCGAAGTTTTCGAGGGTTACCTCTTCGCCGTCCCAGGCCGCAATCTCATCGCCCACGTTGAGGTTTAGCGTTTTTCCAAATTCGTCCAGAGAGGCAGTCGATGCCACGACCATGGCTTCGCGCCGCGGGTTGTAACCCATGCGGATGCTGCCAGCTGAGATCTCGGTTTGCTTCAGTGAGTCGGCATAGAGCACCCCGAATGGCGCCATGAGTTCTGCGTAGGGCAGGGGCTCGGTGCCGGCCACGTGGCGGTTGAGGAAGTCCTCCGTTTCCGGAAAACCGGAGAGGCGCGCAATTTCCGCGAAAAGCGAATCGTCCTTGAAGGGCCGCTCGCTTCCGTACTCCTCGCTCAGGTCGTGCATGAGGTCTTGAATTCCGTAGTTGCCGCCGCTGAGTTTTCTCAATTTGAGATCGAGGGCCATGCCGATCAGTGCGCCTTGTTGGTACACATTTCCGTATTGGTCCTTGTGCTCGTCGAGGGCTTTGCTGCTCAATTCGGTGAAGGGTACGCTTGTGTCGTAGCGCGCAGCGGTCAGCATTTTGCCGCGCATCACCGAGAGAAATTTTTCGATATCAAAAAGTCCTTGCTTCACCTGCACGTGCTGGGCGGCGTATTCTGTGCAGCCTTCGTAGAGCCAGAGGTGCTTGCTCATTTGCGGGTTTACGAAGTCGTAGTCGTGGATGTGCTCTGAGTGGATGTTGAGCGGGGTCACGATGTGAAAAAACTCGTGGGCCGTCACATCTTTGATGGTCTGCGAGAGGGTTGCTACGGGCGATTCGGGAAGCACGAATACCGTGGATGTGTTGTGTTCAAGCGCACCGTAGCCCCTCGAAAACGAGCCTCCGCCGCTGAGGTAGAGCAATATGCTGTAGCGATCTACCGGCAGGGTGCCGCCGAGGTATACAGCTGCTGCATTGAAGATGTCTTCCACTTCGGCCATTACTTCTACTGCGCTTACCATGCCCGTGGGTGAGTACACTGCCACTTCCACGCGGGCATTGGCCGCCTGCATGCTCGCGGTGTCGGGCACGGCGTAGAGAATGGGGCAGTCGTGGAGCTCAAAATAGTCGGAAGCGGTGAAGAAGTCGGTGCTGTCTTGCGCATCGAGGCGCGTTAGCGAAGTGGCCCCGTACCAGTCGGCCGGGCGAAGTACCTCCACTTCAAAAGGGCTGTGCTTGGTGCCGTCGAAGTAGCCCGCAAAGCCGAACATGTTGAGCAATACGTTTTCTCCGGCTGAGATATTTGTGCCGCCGGGTTCGAAGATGCCACCGCTCATCGGGGCGTCGAAAGTCCCGCTCACTTTGTACCGAATGAAGTCGAGATCGCGCGCACCTGCCACGGCCCTGCGGTTGGTGTCGAGGCGCACCACGTTCAGGGTGTCTCCCTTTCGGGAAATGGCGTGAAAGTCTTCAGTAAACCTCCCGAAATCGCTGATGCTGTAAGTGCCCGGGATGATTGTGGGCATGTTGTATACTGCGGTGTCGGTGTCGAAGGCAGGTGGGTAGAGGGTGATCGCGACTTTATTGTCCTCGATGTTGACCAGGTCAATCACGAGGCGGTGCTTGGGTTCGGAGACCCCTGGTTGGGCAGTGACCGAAAAGGACGCTAAGAAAAAGAGAAAGGCGAAGGCCTTGTGAGGGTATGAAATCGACATCACGGTTTTTTTAGAAAGGCCAAAGGTCGCGGAATCTGCTTCTTTACGAAGCTAAATTGACACTTTTTATGAGCTTTTGCCCGTCTGTTTCGCTTTTTTGGCGGCGCGTTTTTCCATCAGCGACTTCTCGGGCGCTTTTTTGGCGCTTGTTTTTTGGATGTTTTTCTCTTTTGCCATGGCTTTTAGAAATTGTTTGGGAACGTGTTTCCGCGGTTTTGCAGTGTTTTATGCAGGGCGGTACACTGCATTAAAGGTACATCTGTTTCGGTGATATTTCACATTATTTCTTTCGGATAAAAACGGGGTATTCTTGGAAGGATTTTTGCTCCAAAAATTAGCAATCAAAACATTTTCAGACCGTTAATTTCGAAATCCTCCGTTCGGCTATGGAAGTGACATCCGGACCGATTCAAAGTTCTGCGATCCACATAAATCGCCGGTAGTTTTTAGCTGCTAAAACCATGGCAATTCGGGCACCGAGGATGATGAGGAGGGCCGCGGTTTTGTAGTCGGTCATAAACTCCGCAACAAAAAGGGCGACGGCACAAACCGCCATGACAGAAAAAGTTCGCAGTATGAAATCGCGCCACGATGTATGGTAAGAATTCTTGTTTCTGAAATTGCGAAGATCGGGGAGCATGGCAATCACGACGCCGGCAAAGGCCGCCAAAATTTGATTTTTGTAGTAAAAGAATGGCATTGATAGTTCACCGCTGAACTTTTCGTGTTCTGGAAAGTCACCGAGGTAAACCCCCGTTTCGGCGGCTTGCGGATAAAATACGACAAGCATAAGAAAGGCCCCGGGAATCACCATTAAGAGGTATGAAAAGTACCGGGTGTGGTAGAACCCGGTGAGTGCGAAAATAACGAATGAGACCATCAATTCCGCAATCAGAGACATGAGGATCAAAAAGGCGACGGGCTCGTAGGCCAATACGAATGCGGCGTGGATCGAATAGAGCGTTACGAGGAGGTATTCTTTCATCGGACTCTCACAATTGAGCTGAAGGTGTTGCGGGCTCGGAGCCGCCGAGGCTTTTTAATGCCTCGGTCGGAAGCCGCCTTCCCGGCGCCCTTTCAAGTGATTTCTCGTAATAACCAATCGCCTCATCCGTGCGCCCTTGTTCGAGGAGCCAATCAGCGTAAAGCTCAGGCGAGGGTTTGCGAATTTGGGGACCGTAAGACAAGTCGAGGCTGCATTCAAAATCGGAAGCTTCGCGAAGCCGTTTTTCCGCTTCGGCGAGATGGCCTGTGAGGATGGCTTCGTGGGCATGCAATTGCAGGGCCATGATTTTTGAACGGTCGATGTCGATCTGTCGGGGCATTTCGCGGTCGAGGTCGATGCAGATTTTGAAATCGGCGGTGTCGAGAAAGAGGGATTCGAGGCGGCAGTCTTTTTCGATCACCGCGCGTGCCGCTTGCAGTTCGCTCAGCTCATTTTGCCGGAAGGCGCGCATGCCCTGCACCCAATGCCGCTGCGCGCGGGTCACAATGTCGATGCCGGTCAAATCCACATCAATCTCCGCGATCGGGCCGAGAAAATCACCGGTTTCGGCGCAGTAGGTGGCTTGCATGTAGGCGAGGTGCTTCCGTGCGCGTTTTGCCGGAAGGCTGTCCGTATAAGCGGCCATGCGCAGGGCCATGGCGGCTGCGGTGTCGACTTGACCGTTCTGCAGGTAGCCGTATTGTAGCCAGTGGAAAGAGTGGAAATCGAGGGCGCTGTTTTCGAGGTTTTTGCGCTCGCGCCGCTCGTGCGAAGCATTCCACGCGTCGATGTTGGAGGCGATGAGGTCGTCCCAAAGTCCGAGTGGCAGAAAGATGTGCGAAGGCATGTGGAGGGCGTGGGCGGCTGAGGGCGCTGTTTTTGCGTAAGCGTGGGCCTCGTCGAGAGCTTTGTGTGCGTGGATCGGATCGTCGCAGGCGTGGATGTAGTAGTGGAGGGCTCCGGGGTGTTTCGGACTTCGGTCAATCACGGTTTTCGCGACAGCCGCCGCTTTGCCGTAGGTCTCATAATCTCGGGCTTCCTTCACCGTGCCAAGGATGGAGAGGGCGTAGAAAGCGGCCACCTCGTCGTGGTTGGGATACTTTTTGTGAAGCCGGGCCATGGCATCGCGGTAGTTGTTGTCGCGCTCCTGCTTTTCGAGGTCTTCTGCGAAGATCAGTTTCACCGCATCGATGAGGTCTTGCTCCTGTTCGCTCACCTCGCGGTTGATGAGGTCGAGGCTGTCGATGGCCGCCCGCCCGATGTCGTAATTTTCATGAAGCCAGATCGGGAAGTTTTGACACATGGCGATGCCCCAGAGGGCCATGGGCATTTGCGGATCCGCTTTTCGGGCAGCTCGAAATTCCTCTTCGGCGTCTTTGTATTCAAAACTGTGAAGCAGGAGGAGGCCGCGCTCGAATCGGGGCAGGGCTTCGGGACTGCCGGTAACCTGCATTTCCACCACACCGAGGCGGGGTTCGGGGGATTCTTTCTGATCTGTTTTTTGGCTACAGCCGGAGAGGAAAATGAGAAGTGCAATGGTTGATGTTCTGAACATATCGATGTCGGATGGGTAGTGTGCGAAGTTAGCAAAATGTGTCAGCTCCAACCACCCTGTACTTTTTGACCAAATTTCCTGTGTGCATCCAAATTTTCGTTTGCTACACAGCGACACAAGTTGAAAACGAAAAAAGGCTGCCCCGTTGCGGGGACAGCCTTTTTACAATTTCAGTCAGCGCTGAAAGGTGTGAGCTTACCGTGCAATCATGATTTTCTCCTTTGCGAGGATTTCACCGTCACCGGCAATTTGTACAAAATAGATGCCGTTGGCCTGTGAGGGCAGTGACATTTCGATTTCAAAAGTCTGCGGATACTCACCCACATTCACCGACTGTACAGTGCGGCCCTGCGCATCGTACACATAAACGAAACGGGCTTTTTTCTCGGCCGAGGTGTACTGCAACCTGAAGTTGCCGTTGCTCGTCGGGTTGGGGAAGAGGTTAACGGTAACGTCATCCGCGTTGCCATCCGTTTTGTAGTCGAGATCGCAAGATCCGAGGTACGAATTGGAGTTGCCGAGTATCGCAGGAACAGCGTTCACGTTTACGCAGATGTTCTTCGCTTTGTTGGGATTTCCGGGAGGCACGTGGCAGATCAAAACCTTGTTGGTGTTGTTGCCACATGACACATTGATAGAAAACACTTTTACCGATGCTTCATTGGTACAGCCTTCTACGTCAGTGAGCACTGCGAGGTATTCTTCGTGCACATCGTCGCCGGCATTCACCGTGAGGGTGGCCTGGTCGGCACCGGGCACGGGAGAATAGGTTCCGTCGGGAAGGGTGCGCACGAACCATTGCACGGAAGCGATGGACTCACCGCTGTCAAATGAGGCTGTGAGTGTGGTACTGCCGGGCAAATTCAGCGATGAAGCCGCATTTTGGAAAATGAGGATATTGTCGCTGTCGTTGGCCTCTTCCGTCGAGGTCAC
>JAIVHQ010000318.1 GCA_020200995.1 Flavobacteriales bacterium | reverse complement strand
AAAGGAGGCTGTGAAGGTTTTGAAGCCGGTGGCCGAGGCGGCAGCCGAGGCAACAATGGCGCTGCTATCGAGGCCGCCGCTCAGGCAGCTGCCCACCTCCACATCGGCCACCATGTGGGCGCGGATGCTTTCGGTGAAAAGGCTTTCGAAATCGCCGGCAGACGGCTGACCCGCCGCATCTTCAAGGTCGTACCAACGCTCCATTTTAATGCTCTTGCCGTCGAGCCTGTAGCGCATCAGGGTGCCGGGCGGCAGGGCTGTGATGTCCTCAAAAAATGACTCGTTGGGATGGCTTGCGGCGCCGTAGCTTAGGAATTGCAGGATTTTACTTTGCGCAATGCGCGGTGCGATTCCGGCCATTTCGAGCAGTGGTTTCACTTCGCTGCTGAATGCAAGCGACTTCCCCTGAAGACAGCAATAGAGTGGCTTGATGCCGAATCGGTCGCGGCAAAGGATGAGCTCGCCCTTTTCCAAATCGAGGAGGGCGAGGGCCCACATGCCCTGCATTTCTTCGAAGCAAGCGGTACCGAGTTTTGCGTAAAGCGCAAGGATGATCTCGGTATCGGTGCCGGTGCGGGCCGTGATGCCGTGGGCCGAAGCCAATTCTTTGAAGTTGTACACCTCCCCGTTGTAGCTGAGGAAGATCTTTCGCCCGGAAAGTTGCATGGGCTGATGGCCGGCCGGACTGAGGTCGAGGATGGAAAGTCGCCGGTGGAGCAACGCATTGGGGCACGGCGCGGCTTCGGGCAATTCGGCCAGGCCCGGGGCGGTGGTGTCTTTTCCCGAAAAGGGAGTGGCTACTCCCTCGCTCACGGTCAAAAAACCCTCATCGTCGGGCCCGCGGTGGCGCAGCAGTGCCGAGGCCCGCCTGAGGTCGCTGCCGGTGATGCCGGGATGGTTCCATACGCCGAAGATGCCGCACATTGGAGAGGGGATTTGACGGGCGAAGATAGGGGAACGGGGCGGAAGATTTTAATCGGTTGTGCGGACGATCACTTCCCGAAAACGAGCTCCTCATACGCCGTCTCATGCGGCTTGCCCGGGGCGATGTGAAACACCGGATTTGCGGAAAGCTCATACACCACGCTAGCATAGGTAAGGCTGTTGCTCAGCACATCGACGCCCTCGTGGTCGCGGGAGCTGAGTACTTCCATGATCTCTGCGATACCGAAATCAGTGGTGGTGCTGTCGAAGCGCTGTTGGAAGGAAGGCAGCCTTTGGCAAAAAGTCATTGCCTCTTCGAGGCTGACTCCGTGCTCCTCAAGGATTTCGTAATAGCGGACGCTGAAACTCTCGTTGGTCAGCGGGTGGTTGGTGTGGTAGGTAAAAGGCGCTTCCGCAAAAGGTCGAAACTCCGTGATGGCCGTCGCGGAGCACTCAAAGCTGCCCACCTGCTCCTCCCCGCCGATCAGGTAATTTTGCGCGGAGGCGTGTGGAATGCGGTGAAGAAAATCGCGCGCTTCTTCATAACTGTTTTGCTTCAGCACGCCGCGAACGATGAAGCTGACGGGCAGGCCCTTCCTTGCGTAATCCAACTGCATCAGGATGTTGCAATTAATGGAAACCGGCGCGGAGCTCATCCCGGTAATTCCGATATGTCCCGGAATGGTGAGCACGATGCTCTCCCGACCGTCGCTTTCAGTGATATGCATCACGGTTTGATATCCGTGGAAGTAGTGCGGGATGTCCATGTTTTGCGCCGCAATGGCCGGGTGATTGTCGGTTTTGTTAATACCGATGGAGCTGCATTTGTGCGCAAAAATGTACTCGCTGTTGAAGAAAAATTCATCTCCGAGTTGGTGCATCATGATGATGTCGTGATCGATTCCCGAGCCGTCGGCGATGCCTTTGATCTCCTCGAGCAATTCGGGGGTGTGGGTTTTGATGGCCGTGACAAAATCAGTTTCGGCAAGGAATCGGGTGATAAAATCGCGCGGATCACCGCCGGCTGTGCGCTCAATATCGAGCAGCAGGGAGTCGGTCACCGCTTTGATATCGTCCTTGAGCAGGCGGCCGTGTGCGAGGCCGCGGGCATAGGGCTTGCCGTACAGCTCCAGGTGGCGCAACTTTCCGTCGGCGAGGTAGGTGAGTTCGGCTTTAGATCTGACGTTGGTTTCGGTCGGGGCCGGCGGGGTGCAGGCGGCGAGGAGAAGTAGCAGGGAGATGGCGATGAACCGCTTCACATGGTCCGGAATTAGAGGTGTCAAACAGCGAATGTAGGAACTTCCCAAATGTACCGATATGGAGTATTCAATTAACCCTTTTCGGGTAGCTTTTTTTGAGCTTCTCAGCATACCTCTCCACCCCCCATCCATCAACCACATGCTGCCTGATCGACACAGGCTCAAACTCATTAATCCGCCCCGCCATAGCCCGCATTCCCTCGGCGATGGCTTCTTCGCTTTCGGGGTCGACCTGCATACCAACCATAGGATCGAAAAAATCCCGCGGGCCGGTGCGGTCGGTGAGCAGCACCGGCAGGCCCGTGCTCATGGCCTCGAGGGGTACGAGGCCAAAACTCTCGTGGAGGCTCGGGAATACGAGGAAAGAGGCAGCGTGAAAATATTCCAGCATCTGCTCCCGGAAGAAAAAGCCTTCGTGAAACTCAACCCGGCCTTCGAGGCTGTGGGTTTCAATAAATGCCCGAATACCCGATGCCTCCTCCCCTTCTCCGGCGATGGTGAGGGTGTAGCCGGGCAATTGCTCCGCCGCTTTTGCAAAAGCGCGCAAGGTGCGCAAGGCGCCCTTAAAATCGTCGAGGCGACCGAGGTAGAGGATGTTTTTGCGGGCGGTGAGGGGTGTGCTGCGCAGGGAAAAAAGTTCGGTGTTCACGGGATTACCGAGCACTTCCGTGCGCTTTGGGCGGATGCCGCTGGCTGTAATTTCACCGGCGAGGTGGCGGCTTACAGGCATGAGACAGTCGGCGGCTTCCATTACCTTTTTGACCCGCCTCAGGATGTAGGGTCGATCGCTGATGGTGCTCCAGGGGCCGGTATGCTCGGTGACGGCAAGGGGCACGCCCCAATATGCGGCCAATTTTGCCGCAAGGCCGCCCCGCAAAGCCGCGCCGTGGAGGTGGATGAGGTCGGGCTTCGGAATCCGCTTCGCCACCCGTAAGGCCTGCCGCTCCCAAACCGCATAAGCCAAAGCGTTAAAAGGCCCCGGCCACCGCTTTTCGAAGAGGTGAAAGTCGTAGAATCGCGCCATGTCGGTTTGGCGATAAGCGCCGCGGTTGTAAGGATTGGCATTGAAAACAAACGTTTCCGCAAAACTGCTCAAGGCCCGCACCTGGTCTTGCATAAACACCCCGGCGTTGGGGTGGTCTTCGCTCGGGTACATTTCGTGGTAGTGAGCGGGCAGGCGATGACGATATCCGTGTGGGTATTGAGCAGGTTTCCGCTGATAATAAGCACAGGCCGGAAGCCCGCCTGCTCCCGGCCTGTGACGGGATTCAAGGTTGCCCGCCATATTTCACCCTTCTTCATCCTCGAGCTGCTTGTAGTAATCGTTCATGCCTTCCTCGGCCACCATAAGCACATCTTCATCTTGCTGCATGCGCTTGTACGACTTGAGGTAAGCGGCCTTATTGAGCTGATCGAGGTAGGCCCTCAAAGCCCGCTCTATGAGCTTATTCTTGGGTATGGCGAAAGCTTCTGCCTTTTCAGCAAGCAGGGCCAGAAGATCTTCGGGCAGTGAACTGGTGAAGGTTTTCATGTTTTTAATTCATATTTACACATCAAAAATACGAAATGAAAATAATATTTACAAAGCATTTTGAAACAATTGTCGAAAGAGGCTACCAATTGCGGATGAATCTTACAAAAAGCCCATGCAACCTACTACGGCCCTTGTCATCCTGAGTGTCCAAAATTTGCATTTACAGAAAGGTAATGACAGTTACCTGCGATGCTCCGCTGGGCATTTGCCCTGCGGAAATAGCAGTAGTATGTCAAATTGAAGTAAGGTAGTTGTGGGCATTCGCCCACGCGGGTATTTCTCAGTTCATGGTTTTAGTCAACCGAAATCAATTTCCATATGGCCACTTCAATTGGTGAAGGCGAAAACGGAGCGACTGCGCGGCACATTCATTCGCCGGAATTTAATATACTCATTAAGTGCAATTTAAAAAACCTGTCATTGGTAGTGCAGCGAAGGATCTCAGCCCGGCTTGCACAAGCCTTGCAACCATCGCACCCTTTTTTCAAAGTTTTCTTGCCGGCACATTGGTTTGTCGGGTCGTGAAGAACCCCGAAGTTAGTCCACACGGAAGGGCCTCACAAATACCTGTTAAAATGAAAAAAGGAATGAGTAACCTCAACCGGGCGAGCGAGCCTTAAGGTCAGCACATGGGTTTTTTAAGGTCGGCGCCCAAATTGATCCGGATCTTCGTTTCAAAAAAAGCCGGAGGCGAGCAAATCCGCTTTCGCGTAAGCTCTCACCCCTCCCTCCGGAACAAATAAGTCACATCACTCCCGCTTTTTTGCCGCAAAGGCCGCTCAGCATCACCGAAATAACGGCGGGTGAGTTTGTACTTCAACTCATTGCTAAAAAGGCGTGAAAAACCCAAAAAACTCTGGTTGTAGCGGAAACACCGAATGAGTTCAAAACCGCCCTCCTCCACTTTTTGCAGCAGCTCCCTTTCGGGAATTTTGTTGAGCGCGTACTTGTCGATGCCCGCCATGCGCCGCAGCGCCAAATAGGCGAAGATGAGCTTGGCAAACCAGTGTCGGCTGTCGGTGCTCTGCAAAATGAAGGTGCCGCCGGGCTTCACCAGGGCCATGCTCTGCTCCAGAAAAGTCCACGGGTCGCGGATGTGTGCCAGGATGCCGATATTGAGCACGAGGTCGTAGCGGCTTTCGCCAAAATCGTGGACGTAGAAGTCGCCTTGGATAAACTGCAGCTTTTCGCTGTCCTTTTCGGAAAATCGGGAGCGCGCCGTGGCGATCATGTTTTCCGAAAAGTCCATAAGCGTAAGGTGGTCAAACTGCGCGATAAACGGTGCGGAAATATCGCCTGTACCGCAGGGCATATCGAGCACCTGTTCAAAGCGTTGGTCGCCGATAAAGCTGCCCGTCGTCTCCGCCCTGATGCGCAGGTTGTAATTATACGTCAGGTAGCGGTTCGTCTTTTCGAAGAACGCCTTTACTTCGTCGGTATTCATGGGCGGTCGCTGATGTGTTTGAGCGGCGAGCCGCCAAATATACCATAGGAATGGAGATTGTCGTGCCTTGTGACAAGCGAAAGTGCGCCGACGATGGCCCCATCGGGGACGGTGGCGCCGAGCAATACCACACTGCCCGCTCCGATCAGTGCATCGCGCCCAACGGAAATATCGGCCGAGCGATTGCCTTGCTGCTTAAAGGGCAGGTCTTTTGACAAAAGGTGAAAACTGCCGCGAAAGCTGATGTTCTCTGCGATACCCGCAAGGTCACCAATGCGAATATTTCCCGCCGAACTCAAACGCACGTTATCTCCTATCGTTACCTCATTGCCCACTTCGAGGCTGCCGGTGCGCGTGATTTCAAACACCACGCCCCTGCCGAAGGCCACGTGGTCGCCGATGCGGATATTGCCCCGCGGAACATCCCTGAAAATCGGGAACCTGAGGCACTTCAAGCCCTTGCCGACCTTGCACCCCGTAGACCTGAGATAGAGCCTCAGCCTGAATCCGTTCACATGGTAGCGAACGGCGTTGAGGTATTCGTAAAATCGAGTCATCGGCGGCGGGTTCAAAGGGACGGCAAAGCTAAAGAATTTCGCCCTGCCCGGGTCGGGCGGAATATTCAGTGCTTCAACCTGTCGGAAAGGCGCTCGATGATGGTGCTCCATGCGAATTGGGTGCGGGCGACACTCCGTCCTGCTGCGGCAAAACTCAGCGCTTTTCTGAACTGCGAACGGATTGCTTTCAAATTTTTCGGCTCAATCATTGACCCGGATCAAAACAGAGCACGCCGCGAACAGCAACTTATTGTTGTCCGATCAATCGAGATTTTTGCGCCAATTGAGCGTCGATATACGCCCTCAATTCTTCGTAAGACATGTTTTCGGTTTCAACGTGGATTTCTTTGCGTATGTCACGCATCATTTTCACCGCATCGAAGTCTTTTTCTTTGTTATTTGCTTTCATGGTCGATTCCGTCTTGAGGACTTCTAATTCCAAATCAGTCGTACCGGAAATTTACAAAAACTTCATTTATCAAGTTAGCCCGGTTTTCAAACCGAACATCGAGCACAGATAACTGTGGCCTTATGATAATTGGCGTAGAACCGCGTAGTCGCCGCACCGAGCGGAGTCGAGGTGGGTGACATGACATTAGCCCATGGCGAAGCCGTGAGTAGCAGGTTCAGCCTCGCGTTTGGATAATCTGCACCAACCGCTCCACAATCCCGCTCCAGGCAAAATTACTTCGGCCGCATGCGTGCGCGTCAGCTACAATGCCTTCTTTTTGCGAAAGCAGCACCGCCTCATTGAGCGCTTCTGCAAAACCCGCCGGGTCATTGTCCGGGTAGTACGTTCCGAACTCACCTTTTCCCGAAAGGTCGTCATAAGCGTACATCCCCTTGTGCCCCACCAGCACATTGCCCGTATACAGGGCTTCGGCATAGGAGATTCCGAACGACTCGAACCGCGAGGGCAGAAAAAACACCGACGAGCGCGCGTATTTCTCATAGAGCAGCTTGCGGTCTGTGATTTCTCCAACGAAGGTAATCCCCGCGGTCTGCTCGGGAAACTTTGTTTGCGCCTCCCGCCATTTTTCCGAAAATTCGGGCGTGCAGGGCCCCACCACCTCGATCCTCCAACCGTCGAGCCGAAGGAAGGGCAGGGCGGCGATGAGCAATTCGTAATTCTTCTCGGGGCTGCCCGGCCGGCCCACCGACATCATCACCTTTTCCTTTGGCGCCGGCTGCTCCACGCAGCGATCGATGTAGAAGTCATTGGCTCCGTTTGGCAGGTAAAAAAGCTTTTCGCCGAGCATCGGGTAGGTTCCGGCCACGATGTCCACCCCTTCTGTGTTTTCGATGCTCACCAGGTCTACCGCCCGCATGAAGCGCCGCTCGGTGGCTTTGAGCAGGGCATTCTTGACCACGCCGCGGGCATAGCGCTTTCGCGAGCGAAAATGGTCGTTGTACCCGTCCAGTTTGAGGTAGAGCTTGCCGTTGGGGTTGAATCGCTTGTAGTACAATCCGTAGATTAAGGTATGGCGGCTCAGGTGGTAGAGCTGCAGGATGTCGATCTGCCCTGCATGCTCCTTGAGGTAGTCCGTGAAAGCGCGGTCGAGAAAAGCGGCATTGCCCTTAAACTCGAGGTGCACGGTGTGCAGGCCCCGCACTTCGGTGTCGAGGGCGGGGTATTCGGGTTCCGAAAAGCGACCGACCAGCGATGCCTCCACCCCCGGCAGCAGGCCCATGTGGTAGGGCAGCAAGCCCACATCTTTGGTGAGGTGCACGTTGTGAATCTCGGGGAAGTAGGTGACCCAGCGCATCAGTACTCGATCAGAAAACGTGAAATCCCGAGGCTCCTGTTCAGGCTGCGCTCGGCACTCCGCAGCATCATTTTGTACTTATTTCGCTGCAGCGAGCCGCCGTAACTGCCCGACACGCCTTCGAAAATCGGATTTTCGGGGAGCAGGGCCGTCATTTTCCGCAAAGGGGTGTCGGCTATAACGCGGTAGAGCACATGCTCGATGTACCGGCCCGCGGCATCGTCGGCATCGGCGTAGCAACCTTCGAAATACCTGCGGTACACGGCACCTTCCACGGCAAAAAAGCCGGACAGCGCCACCTGCATTTTTCGGTGGATGTCGATGTTGAGTGGGGCAGTGAGCCCGGGCAGCAACGATGCGATGTTTCGCACGATGTACCGCCCCGTCACCTTCACCATGAGCGGCGTTTTGAGGGCCTCATTCACCACGCGGTCAAGCATGTGAAACTCCTGAAAGCCCTTCCCTCTGGATGTATCGGGGTGGTGCGGACTGCGAAAAAGGGTGAAGCGATCGGAAGCGGAAAACACCTCGAAATCGGGATCTCCCGCGAAGTCGTAATCGGAGTTTTCGGCAAAAATAAGGGGCAGGTCGGTGTGGTCGAGGTAGAAGCGAATGGCCCCCTTGTAATCGGCGAGCCGCTCGGCAGGCGAGGTGCGCACCGTGTGGTCGGCGTGCACATTCACGGTACCGGTAAGGCAAAGGGTGGCTTCCTGCATCCATCAAAGATAAGGGATGAATTGAGACGGGAAAATCGGGTTTTAGTGTCTGTCAATAAAGTCCATTTTCGGCGTTGCACTTTCTTAGGTCAGTCATCCCGCCGCGGCGGGACTCCTTGTTTTTCAATTACTCAATCATTGTAAGCTTTCAGCGGTTTTCATGAGCTCCCTTCGGTCGGTTCTGCGCGCGCCCCTGCCTTCGGCTTGGTCAGGAGACTTGCAAATGAACTTTATTGTTCAGACACTTGAGATTATTGACAGACTCTATTTACTTCATCGACTCACTCCGGTTCCGCATAAACCATTTAAATTGAGACGCTCTGAATCCTGAAGAACAATCGAACTCAGGTTTACGTAGCTTTGCTCCGTGCCGAAAACCCTCATACACGTCGGGATGCCGCGCGCTGCGAGCACCCTCCTGCAGCGGCAGGTGTTTCCGCGCATGGAGGGTTTTGAATTTTTCGGGGTGGAGGTAACCCACTACGGGCGCGCCTTTCGGCAAATGCTGTACAGCGACGACACCCTCTTCGAC
>JAIVHQ010000118.1 GCA_020200995.1 Flavobacteriales bacterium | reverse complement strand
GGCAAAAGCTACGGCGACCTCAACTATGACTGGGCACTCAAAAGCTACGATGTGTCGGCGCTGAGCTTTCACAAAATGATGCAGGTAGCCGAAAAGATGGACGTCATGAACGAATGGGGCAGCATTATCGGACTGTCGTACATCGCTGCCCAAAAGGTTTTTCCATTCTACACCGATATGGCTGAGGCCAAAGCCCTGCTGGAAAACATCGCCCGGGGATACGGGTACCGCTTCGGCAAACTCAAAAATGTGCGCGTGAACACGATTTCGCAATCGCCGACCCGCACCACCGCCGGCTCGGGCATCGCGGGATTTGACGAATTCTCTGACTTGGCTGACATGATGTCGCCACTCGGCAATGCATCGGGCGAGTCGTGCGCCGAGTACATCTGCATGATGTTCAGCGACTACACCCGAATGGTGACCATGCAAAACCTCTTTCACGACGGGGGCTACAGCTACACTGGTGTGAGCGAGGAGCTGATGGAACTGGTAAAAAACAGAAAAGACTGATGCCCGGAAAAGGAGACCCGAACCCGGCATTTTTGTAAAATTTTCCGGGTTTGGTTTCAACTTTCATACTTTTAGTCTAAATTCGCTTCACAGATTGTAATAATGACACTTAGCAACACCACTTATTTTTGGTTTTACTCTACCCATCGGGTTCAGTAGGGCAATTGTATATGGTGTACAAAAACTGAAGGCCCGATGAGGGTCTTTTTTTATGCAAAATAAAACGACAATAGCTTTGGCGGCAGCCATTCAGGGAGGCAAGGGATCTTTTCACCACATCGCCGCGCGCTGCTTTGCGGAAGCGGGCATAGGCGAGGAAGTGCTGCCCTGCGCCGACTTCGACACGGTGGCATCGCTGGCCGCCGAGCGCGCCGGCACGGTGGGCATCATGGCCATCGAAAACTCGCTCGCGGGGAGCCTGCTGAAAAACTACATCCTCCTGGACCGCTACCCCGTGCAGGTGAGCGGCGAGGTGTACCTGCGCATACGGCAAAATTTGCTGGCCCTTCCGGGAAAAACGGCAGCCGACCTGCGAGAGGTCCACTCCCATCCCATGGCGCTGGCCCAGTGCGACACCTTTTTCGGAAAGCACCCGCACATGCGGCTGGTCGAATCGGAAGACACGGCTGTGAGCGCAGAGGAAATCGCCCTCGGCAAACTGGCAGACCGCGGCGCGGTGGCCAGCACCCTGGCCGCCGAGCTTTACGGACTGGACGTGGTGGCCCCGGGCATCGAAAACAACCCGGAAAACTACACCCGCTTCCTGCTCATCGAAAAGCAAAGTCCGCAGCGCGCGGCACGCAAGGCCTCAGTTTCGCTGGTTTTGGGCCACGATAAAGGCGCCCTCCACGGACTGCTCGGTGCGGCGCTGAAGTCCGGCCTCAACCTCACAAAAATTCAGAGCATGCCCATCGTTGGCAAACCCTGGCACTATCGCTTTTACATCGACATCGAGCACGCAGACCCATTTGACAGCAACTTTTTGAAAAAAGCCTTCGAAGGGCTGACCACCGATATGCAAATTCACGGAATCTACGAACCCGGTCGCCACTTTGACGCCTGAGCCTATGCAAGCAACACCCTCAAGCCGCCTCGACGCGGTGACCACCTACTACTTCGCCGACAAGCTCCGCGAAATCGCCGCCATGCAGTCTGCCGGGCGCGACATCATCAACCTCGGCATCGGGAGTCCCGACTTGCCGCCCCGCCCGGAGGTGATCGCCGCCCTGACCGCCGCCGCCGCCGATCCGGCCAACCACGGCTATCAGAGTTACCGGGGTATTCCCGCGCTTCGGCAGGCTTTTTCGGAGTGGTACGGCCGATTCTACGGTGTGCGCCCCGATCCGGAGCACGAGGTACTGCCGCTGATCGGCTCCAAGGAAGGCATCATGCATCTGAGCATGGCATTTCTGCAAAAGGGCGACCGCGTGCTGGTGCCTGACCCCGGCTACCCCACCTATGCCGCTGCCGCCAAGTTGGCCGGTGCCGAGGCTGTGCCCTACGACCTCACGGCCGCCAACCTCCGCCTCCCGGATTTGGAGGCCCTCGCGAAAACCGATTTGACGAAAGTGAAGCTGATGTGGATCAACTACCCGCAGATGCCCACGGGCGCCCGCGCGAGCAGAGAAGCCCTCACGGCCCTCCTCGAATTTGCCGAAAGACACCACATCCTGCTCTGCCACGACAACCCGTACAACGCCATCCTCAACCCCGACCCGATCAGCATCCTCGCATTGCCCGGCGGGCGCGAAAATGCGGTGGAACTCAACTCGCTGAGCAAGACTTTTAACATGGCGGGGTGGCGCATCGGGATGATGGCGGCGCGCAAAGAAATCATCGATACCGTGGTGAAATTCAAGAGCAACATGGACTCAGGGATGTTCAAGCCCCTGCAAATCGCCGCCGTGACAGCCCTAGAATCCGGGCCGGAATGGATGGAGGAACTCAACGCCGCCTACGCCGACCGGCGCGATACGGCCGCGGCCATCCTGAAGCAGCTCCGTTGCACGCCCGAACCCGATCAGAGCGGCCTCTTTCTCTGGGCCGCAATTCCCGAACACCTGCGCCGCGGCGAAGACCTCACCGAGCACGTGCTCCACGAAGCGGGCGTGTTCATTGCACCGGGCCACATTTTCGGAAAAAACGGGGAGCGCTATGTGCGGATATCGCTTTGCGCGAAAAAAGAAGTTCTCGAAACCGCCCTCGACAAGATCAGCGGCACAAAACCCTTGGAGCGATGAAAGTACTGGTAATCGGATTGGGACTCATCGGCGGGTCGATGGCGTGGGAGCTCAGGAAGCAGGGCCACAGCGTGACAGGTGCTGATGCTTCCGCAAAAAATGCAGAAACGGCCCGCAACCGCGGACTCGTGGACGGCATTGCCACCCCGGAAGCGGGCATGCAGGGCGCCGACCTTATCGTAATTGCCGTGCCCGTGGATGCCGCCGTGCGATTGCTGCCCGGCATCCTCGACCGGGTGGAAGAAGGCCAGACAGTGATCGATCTCGGATCGACCAAAGCCGCTATCGTCGCAGCTGCGGAGGGCCATCCCGCCCGCGCGCGCTTTGTGGCCTGCCACCCCATGGCGGGAACGGAATTTTCGGGTCCGGAAGCAGCTGTGGAAGGATTGTACGCGGGACGGTTTACCGTGATTTGCAACAAAGATGAATCAGACCCCGATGCCCTGGCCACAGCCGAAAGGCTTTTCGAAACCCTTGGGATGAAAACCGTGTACTATAATGCTGAAGCCCACGATATGCACGCCGCATTTGTATCGCACATTTCGCACATCACCTCCTTTGCCCTGGCACTGACCGTGCTCGACAAGGAGAAAAACGAAAAAGACATTTTCAGCCTGGCGGCGGGGGGATTTACCTCAACTGTCCGCCTCGCGAAAAGCGCCCCCCACACGTGGGTGCCGATTTTTAAACAGAACAAAAAATACCTCCTCGACGTTTTGGATGCCCAAACAGAAAAGCTGCGCCTCTTCAGGGAGGCCATTGAATCTGACAGCGATACGGACCTTCACGCGCTGATCGAAGAGGCCAACGAAATCAAAAGAATCCTTTGAACAAAACGCGAATTTTAGACAAACGAGCGACTTAAACAACGACAAGATGAACGCACCCGTAAAACCCGCCCCAT
>JAIVHQ010000317.1 GCA_020200995.1 Flavobacteriales bacterium | reverse complement strand
ACGAAAAAGTCCATGGCGAAACCCACGCCCAGGGATCGGGGTCGCAAATTTCCGGATTCACCTCTTGACCGCCCCAGTAACAACTCCACCCGTAATTATTCCCTGCGCCTGTTCCGGCTTCGAGGCGCGTGATTTTTCCATGCTTACCCGCTTGATGATCGAAATCAATATCAATTTTATATGCCGCAAATAGAGCATGCAAATTTTCAACGACACCACTTTCCGGGGCGATGAATTTGTATTGCGATTTTAGAAGTTCAAACACTTCCAGTTTTAAAGGAGATGCTTTGGCTTTCATCCGGCAAGGGCGTAATCATGTTCTTCATTAATTATCGGTAACTCCTGTTGAATAGATAAATAATCACTTGCGAAAAGTTTTCTTGAACTTCTCCACCTGCGGTGGTATTCATGAATTTCATCCTCCAACCATTCGTTGAGTTTTTCTTTCGTGGAAATTTCGAAACGCACTCCGAGAGCCCGTTGAGCCTTGGCCAGAAATTCCCAGTTGGGTTTTCTGTTTCCTCGAAAAACCTGGGTTATGAAGGAAGGGCTGGTTCCTATTCGCTTGGCGAGCTCCTTTTTAGAAATGTCTTGTGCTTCCATGGCTTCATCCAGAATTGCGATAAAATTTAAGGCAAGCACACCCGCTTCAATTTCGAGGTGATCGGCTTCTGAAAGCGAGCTCACGAGGTCATCGTACATCGCTTTTAAACCAACTTCTTTCTTTTTCATGATAAATCATATTCATATTTAGCTACGCGTCTAATGATTGTTCTCTCTCGTTTAGACAGACC
This sequence comes from Flavobacteriales bacterium, assembly GCA_020200995.1. Lineage (GTDB taxonomy): Bacteria > Bacteroidota > Bacteroidia > Flavobacteriales_D > Cryomorphaceae > T3Sed10-241. Next base: position 5,446 of record JAIVHQ010000317.1, on the reverse strand, counting down.
TTGAGATGTTTTTTTTACCAGCAATTCTGCTATGACGATGACAAAAACTTGTTTCCCTTTGTCCGCATATTGTTGACAATAAATTCTCGGGTTTTTCTTTCCTTTAAAAAGCTTGATGGCCGTGACATGCTCGCATCCCTTTTCAAAATTTTCTTTGTCATAGAGTGCTCTTGGCGCCCCTCCTTCAAGAATCAATCCAACTACTTTGTTGAACTTTATTAAGTTAGATGGATCGTCATTGAGGTACTTGAGAATCTCAGGGCCATTTTCAACGTCAATGTAAAGGGCCTTCCTACCATTCTTAGATTTTTTCAGAAGGCTTGCTTTCCTTTTCATGTCAAAATTAAGCAATAAGTTAATTGGTTCAAATTAATTATCACTATATCTTATCAACGGCTCCGACAATGATCGGTAATAGTTTGGATGAAGTGATGATTTATAAGGCGTAATATTCTAAAATAGAGGGTTGCGATTCAAATCACTCTTCCCGCTTCCTGAAAGCACCGCACGTAAATTCCTCCCCTTCTTCACGGTCGCACCGCGTCAGGTTGCACAGTATTTCCATACAGGGGTCGTCGTCATTTTCGCAGCGAAGGCAGAACGCCGGTTTTTTGACTGAATCCATGTCGATCTCGGTTCCGTCGTCGTTGCGGTAGGTTCCGGTTCCGCCCGAAAACATTTCATTCATGTACCTTCTCCGCTCTTTGATGAAGCTGACGCGGATGGCCGCTTTGATTTCACAGGCGAAGTCGGGGGCTTTTTTTCCGGCAAAACAATCATAGCAGGTGCGCCCGCCATGGGCCGAACCGATCACCCAAAGTTCGTTTCCGCAGGCGCACCGCTGATCGTTTTTGTGCGCTTCCAGAGCCGACTTGAGACCTTGGCGGAGTGTCGGTGCATCAATCGAAGGATTGTGCTTTATGCAAAGTTGAACGTAATCGTCGACGGAAATCGGGGTGAAAGTCATGGGTGGTTGGTTTGGTTAGGCAGAATGAAAGTAAGGATAATTTGCTTAAATACAATGAGCGGGTTCCTTTGATCAATCAGATTTCATGGTCATTCAACCTTATTGATGCACTAAAAGGCCACACCCGGCAGGCATGCGTATCTTTGCATCCACTCAAATCTCAAAAAGCCCCATGAAGCGCGTCTTGTTATTTTTACTCGTAGCATTTACATCTGTCCACTGCAACAAGGATGATGATGAAAATCAATCTGAAATTGACGATGAAATCATTCTCAAGTACATCGCCGACAATGATCTGGATGCCGAGCACATCGGCGATGGACTCTACTTCGTAGATGAAATAACCGGCAACGGCCCGAACCCGAGCCCTTCGAATTCGGTCAGGGTGGCGTACCGCGGATACTTTACCGACGGACAGGTTTTTGACGAAAGTGATTCAGACGGCATTGTCTTCGGGCTGAATCAGGTGATCCGAGGCTGGACCCTTGGGATTCCGTATTTCAAACAAGGCGGCAGGGGCAAGCTCCTCATCCCGTCTGCACTGGCGTATGGTAGCACACCGCGGGCGGGGATACCGGCAAACAGCGTGCTGATTTTTGATATCCATTTGATCAATATTCTTTGATACTCCGGCCGGCCGACTTTTAAAAAAACAGAAGTTCAGGAGCTTGAGATTTTCGATTGATAGTATCCCCGGAAGTTTACACTGAACGTACCTAACGGCACGGGGCGTTGAACTTCGATTGGCTGATAATCTGAGCGAACTATTGTGTCTTCTGCAAACGGTAATTTGAATCTCTATGCACTTTTGATGTCCGATGCTATCCGTCTCGTTGCGGGCCCCGTCGAATTACAGGCGTGCCATTAGGTACGCCCCGCGTGGTAAGGCGGGGATTTATCCCCGTCGTTTCGGTGTTTCCTATGCAGCTTGCGTGCCTTTAGGTACGCTCAGTATAGACCTGAATCCGAGCTTACTTTGCGCTGGCAAGAGCGCCTCGCTGTTACAATTTTTCCGGAAGGAAACCTGCGAAAACGGGCAGCTGCAGCATGGCAACCCGCCAAATCACCTCACCCCGAGTTGGGTTTTGACTTCAATATATCCCGTGGCCGATTTAATTTTTTTCTGACATTCGCCCTGATAGCGAAGCACGTAAAAGTAGCTTCCATCATTTACCTCATCGCCCGCTCCGTTGATGCGCCCGTTCCACGAACCGTAAATTGACTCGGTATTGAAGACTTCATTGCCCCATCGGTTCAGGACGTTGAGGTTGTAGTATTGCAATTCACCACCCTCGGGCTGAAAGACGTCGTTCCTGCCGTCGCCATTCGGTGTGAATATGTTGGGGATGATGATCAACGGATCTTCCGGAAGGGCCTCAAAAGTCACCACACCATCCTGCTTGCACCCCAGGTGGTCGGTGAAGGTGTAGCTGTGTGGGGATGGGATTTCCGTCCGAGACCATTGTTTGCAGGCTGTCTACACAGGTGCCGGCGGTGATGACCACTTCGAAGGTGCCCGGTTTGCTCGCCACAATTTCAGGAGAATCTTCACCTCCGGGCAGCCAGAAGTAGGTGGCGCCTTCTACATCCGATGCGGCCGTTATCTCGACCGAGTCATCGTGGTAGCAAAGGGTGTATTCGGGTTGCAGTGCGCTGCCCATATTGTTGATGAGCTCCACTGTCACAGTGGTGTCGCTGCTTGTGCCGCAAAGGTCTTCTGTGACGATGAGGGTGATTTCATAAACGCCGGCTGCACCGATATTACCTTCAACGGGGTTGGCCGTGCCGATGGTGTCGCCCTCGAAAATCCACACGTAGCTCTCTACGTTGCCCGCCGTTGTCGATTCAGCAATAAAGCCGAGGTCGGCGCAATTGCCCGTCTGTTGCGCCACGGCTGTGGCCTGTAAGTCGGGCAGAGGTGGAATCACAACTTCCAGCACCACCGTGTCGGCGAGGTTGCAGCTTTGCGGATTTGAGGCGATCAGGGTGACCGTGTATGTCCCCGGACTTGCATAGGTGTATTCGGGAGCCGCCCCCGTGCCGGAATTGCCATCACCGAAGTCCCAAAACGTAGAGGTGGCACCCGTACCCTCATTTGCGAAAGCAACGGTGGCGTCTACGCAATAGTCAACCACATCAGCCTGCAGATCGGCCTCCACATCGGGGTAAACGGGTATTTCCACAGTCGTGGTATCACCCTCCTCGCTGCACAAGGGGTTTGTCACGGTGAGGGTGACGGTGTAGTCGCCGGGGCCGTCGTACTGATGCACGGGCTCGAAATCGCTGTACACGGTGCCGTCGCCCATATTCCAATTGTAGACCAAAAAAGTGTCGGTTGGCGAAGTGAGGTTGATCAGTTCGAGGCCCAGGCTTGCACAATCGTAGAGGTAGTCGAACCCGCTTTCGAAGTCAAAGGGCTCGCCTACGTTGATAAACAGGGAGGTGGTGTCGCTGAGGTTGCAGGAAGTGCTGTCCGTTGCGATGAGCACGACCTCATAGGTTCCCGGCTGTTCATACGCATGGGTGGGATTCGTTTCTTCGCTCGGGGGGCTGCCGTCGCCAAAATCCCATGAAAAGTTTGTCCCCGAGCTGAAGTTTTCAAATTCCACCTCGTGGGGCACGCACCCCGTCGGATTCGGCACCGTGCCGGCTGCAAGGGTGGTACTGATGGAAAAGTCTATTTTGAACACGCCGATGTCCCATGGCGCGTTTTGGCCAACAGCCCATGCTCCGGGGGTGCCTTGCATGGTCCCAGATCCCGAGCATACGCCCTGGTAAATGATCCCTTTCCGGTCAAATCGGCTCGTGCCGCCGTCTACATGCGACCCAGGCCCCATGGTGCCGAAGGTAAGTTCTTCCAGGTTCTCGTCGAGCACGGCAATGTAAAAGCCGCCGTTGGTGAAGAGCGCATCATCGGTGAGTTCGAGGAAGCCGCCGCCGGCCACGTTGTACATGCTCATGTAGGAGCGTCCGCAAAGGTCGACCATAAATGCCACCAACGATCCTGAGGTGTTCGCGATGCGGGCGCTGTGCGTCATTTCTGTAAGGTCATTGCTGAACCGGGTCACGAAGGTGCGCCCGCCGGTGTCGTAAGCGCCGTCAGTTACAGGCCAGTCACCCAATGATATGCCGTATATGCTGATCCCCGTGACATTCTGATCGATGAAAAACGCATAATCATCGTCCGGGGTGCCCGCGAAAGTTCCCTTGGTGAGGGCGCTTCCGTCGGCATTCAATTCCACGATAAAGGCATCGTACCCCGGGTTCTTGTTTTCCTGGTACCCACCTGCCGGCATGGGGAAATTGGTGCTGTTGGTCATTCCCGTCACCACCACGTTTCCGTTGTCTGCCACGCGCAGGCCGCTGCAGTTTTCTGCCCCGGTACCGCCCAGCAATGTGCTCCAAATCACGGTCGACATGTTGGCGTTCAATTTAACTACGACGCCGTCTGACGGCCCCTGCAAGTCCGTTTGAAAGCTGCCCGGTGTGGTGGGGAAATCGTTGCTCCGCGTGGCGGTGGCTACGTAGGCATTGCCGAGCGGGTCCACCATGATTTCCCCCCTTCGTCCATCGTGCCCGAAGCTGCTGGTGTTGTTTTGGCCGTCTGAGGATGAGCCCCCTATGTAAGTGCTTCCCAGGAGTGCGGTGCCGTCCATGTTAAATCGGGTGACATATATATCGGCATCTCCCCCGAAATTTTGCTGGGCAGCATTGGCTGTCACGGGAAAATCGGGTGCCGAAGTGGTGCCGTACACATAGAGCTCGCCCTGGTTGTTGGTGATGGCGGAATGGGGGTAGGTCGGTTGATTTCCACCCAGGTACGAAGCCCATATAAGGTCAGAAGCATCGGGGTTAAACTTGGTTAGCACTGCCGCTGTGCTCAATTTGGTCGTTTGGAAGGCGCCCTCTGTGACAGGATAATTTGTCAGCATAAAGGAAATGGCGTGTGTGAAAATATTGCCCTCTACGTCGTAGGTGGCACCGTGCCCCCAATTGCTGCCCAATGTTGTGCCCGATAAGGTTGCCGCTACGAGCACGGGGTCGATGATAAGTGGAGCATTGCGGTCATACCCTTCCGGAAAATCAAAAGCCGCCACGCTGCCGTCCAACGTATAGGTGCAGGGCACCACCACCGTGCGGCCGTCGATTTCCTGCCACGCCAGGGGGATGTGCTCCTCCAAAGTGCCGAGTGAGGTATGGAGCATGAGCTTGCCGTCGGCGATGGAGATGTGATCTAAACCCGTGTACTCCATGCGCACCGCGCTCGGGTCGGCGCCCTGCTCCACGATGATGTCGTACTTGAGCGCGCCTTTTTTGCTTTTGGCCTCCAGGTGAATTCCCGGATAGAGGTTCTCCATGTGCACGCCCCCGTAGAGCGGTACCCTGCCTTTCCAATAGTTGCGGTCGTTGCCTAAAAAGTAGTTGTGATAAGCCTTTTGCTTGTTGCGACCGTTAGCCGTCGCATCCGTGGCCCCGACA
>JAIVHQ010000117.1 GCA_020200995.1 Flavobacteriales bacterium | reverse complement strand
CTCGCAGGCCTCGTCGATGTGGAAATCCGCGTGCCCTTCACGGGCTACGCCGACCGCATTCAGGAAATGCACATCAAGGTGATTCACGGGTTGATTGATTACATCGAGAGGAACACCTGAGGGAATTTTGTACGGCCGGAAGACGCACGACAAACATTTTTTGACGCTTGGGCTTTACGAGAATTTTCCTCCACTCACAAACTTTGCACTCAAACTCTTCTTCACCGGAGCCGACAGAGGCAACCGCGAAATAGAACCACGCAATTCCCCGAAACGCTGCAAGCATAATAAGGACTCACTGATTGCCGCGGGTGGGCTGCGGAAGGAACAGCGATAGGGATGATTTTATGACAAGCCAATTGATTTTTTCTTTGTAATAGACATTAACCGAAAGAAGCATTCCTTAAATCGTGTCATAAAATCATTCCCGGTTTGGCCGACGCGCCATTGATTAGGATGAAGGCATTGCCGCCAAAATCGCCTTTCCTTTCGCTTGATTTTTACGCGGTCATTGTCTGCTTTTCAACGGCCCTTGTGAGATCGCTGTCGCTAAGTTGCGCTACTTTGTATCAAAACAAAGTAGCAAAAGAAAACGTTGCGGCTTGCTTGCCGAAGGCATGGAAGCATCACAAATCCAAGTAAACCAATAGCAGTGCGTCATTACTTTCGGCTCTTAATACATTGTGGGTGGAAAAAAACCGCCATTGGAAAAAACCCTACTCTTCAACCTTAGTTTGCCTGTGTCAAACCCCCACTACCTCCGCATTGCGGCCGACCTCACCATCGATAAATTCAGACAAACCGCTTTTTCTACTCATTAAACATGGTATATTTCAGCAAATTGCTACTTTTGGTTACGAAGCATGACCGCGAACAACACAGTTTGCCAATCGGCTGAACACCATTTCGCGGATCAGGTCTTCCAAACCCGAAATAACCACTCCTCATGCTTGTAAAAACATTCGGAAGTGCCGTTTACGGCGTAGATGCCATCACCATCACCGTGGAAGTCAACATCGATACCGGGGTCAACTTTCTCCTGGTTGGCCTGCCCGACAGCGCGGTGAAAGAGAGTCAGCAGCGCATCGAAGCTTCTCTGAAAAACACGGGCTATCGCCTTCCCGGCAAAAAGATCACCATCAACATGGCGCCCGCCGACATCCGCAAGGAGGGTTCTGCCTACGACCTGCCCCTCGCCATGGGCATTCTGGCCGCGAGCAGCCAAATCAACGCTCCCGACATCGAGAAATACCTCATTATGGGCGAGCTGTCCCTCGACGGAAGCCTTCAGCCCATCAAAGGCTCACTGCCCATGGCCATCCGCGCCAAAGAAGAAGGTTTTAAGGGATTCATCCTCCCCGCTTCCAATGCCCGTGAGGCGGCGATCGTGGAGGGCCTCGACGTGTACGGAGTCAGCACCATCGCCGAAGCCATTGAGGTGCTCACCGCAGCAGGAACCGTAGAGCCGGTGGTGGTTGACATTCGGGAGACTTTCGAGCAGAAAGCAGATCTTCAGGCTTTTGACTTCAGCGACGTAAAAGGACAGGAAAATGTAAAAAGAGCTTTGGAAATCGCCGCTGCGGGCGGCCACAACATCATATTGATCGGCCCGCCGGGTGTGGGAAAAACCATGCTCGCCAAGCGCATCCCGACCATCCTGCCGCCGCTGAGCATCGACGAGGCGCTGGAAACCACAAAAATCCATTCCGTTGCCGGGATTTTAGGAAACAACGTATCGCTGGTAACCGAGCGTCCGTTTCGCAACCCTCACCACACGGTGAGCGATGTGGCCCTCGTGGGCGGGGGCAGCAACCCCAAGCCGGGCGAAATTTCGCTGGCTCACAACGGCATCCTCTTCCTCGACGAGCTGCCCGAGTTTAAGCGCTCGGTGCTCGAGGTGCTGCGCCAACCGCTCGAAGACCGCGTGGTGACCATCTCCCGGGCCAAAATCAGCGTGGACTACCCCTCGTCGTTTATGCTCGTGGCCTCGATGAACCCCTCGCCCGGTGGCGACTTTTTTAAGCCCGGCGAATCGCCCGACAGCGAATTTGCCGTAAGGCGCTACCTCGCCAAAATCTCAGGACCGATGATGGACCGCATCGACCTGCACATCGAAGTGAACCCCGTGGCCTTCGACGACCTGCGCAACCGGGAACCCGGCGAGTCCTCGGCCGCCATCCGCGAGCGCGTGGTGAAAGCCCGCGAAATCCAAAACGCCCGCTTCAAAGAAGAAAAAGGCATCTACAGCAATGCCATGCTCACACCGAAGCTCATGAAGGTGCACTGCGAGATCGACGACTCGGGCGAGGCCCTGCTTAAAAATGCCGTGGAGCGCCTCGGATTTTCGGCCCGATCTTACGCCCGCATTCTCAAAGTAGCCCGCACCATCGCCGACCTCGAAGGCCTGCCCGACATAGGCTCGGCCCACATTGCAGAAGCCATCCAATACCGCTCACTCGACCGCGAGGGCTGGCTTGTGTAAACGGAACTTCCCGAAACATCTGCACCGATTGCTTCGTATCCCATCGCGGAAACAGAACTATACGCGTGCTATGAAACTCTTGACGATTCTCTTTTTCGTTGCCATTCAAGGCTTCGGAATAAACCCGGGCGAAAGAGACGCCCTCTATCTGGACGACCGCATGGATGTGGTCAAAAAGAAAAACAGTGCCACCTATTATTGCACCCTCGAAGAGGAGACGCCCGACGGCTTCCACTTCAAAGTGTACTTCCTGAGCGGCGAAGTTAAAATGGAAGGGATCTACAAAGACCCCGACATGAAAATCGCCCACGGACAATTCAACTTTTACTACCGAAACGGTCAAACGGAATCTACCGGAGAGTACCGCGAAGGCAACAAGTACGGCATTTGGCAACGATACCAACCGGACGGTACGCCGAAAGCCGAGAAGATTTATGCTTTTCAGCCTATGCTTCAGGCTATCAAGCCACAAAACCCCTAGTGTCTGTCTTTATGGCCCGAGAGCTGCGTTATGCTCTGCCCCCAAAATCCTCATCCCGCCGCGGCGGGACTCCGGTTTTGTGGCCTTCACGCGCCCATGCCTGCGGCGTGGTCCGAGGACTTGCTCTCGAACCCTAAAGGCCAGACACTCGACCCAACATTAAAGCCAATCCACAAAAGCCAATTATCGGCTTTGCACCGTGCCTTCGGCTTGATCTGAAGACATCATCCAAGTAGGTGCTATTGAACTTTCAACGACCAAAAGGAGTGTGCAGGTAACAATGGAAGTTCTTAAAAAACAAGCAAGGCCGTCCGGAATGATCCGGCCACTTGACCCAATTTAAGGCAAAACATCATCATAAAAACCCGAAGCCGAACCGCTTCGGGTTTTTTGTTTTTCGGACCGGAAGGTATCGCGAAAGAATTGCCTGACCCGGAAAGTTGCCAATGGTCACCGACCATTCAGGCGCACCGCCCAATGATTTATCACAGGAATTAATTCGCCGGGAGCAAAGGCCGCAAGGGAATGGAAATTTCTGTCCGCGAATGAGGGAAGCCTTTTGGAAAGTTGGTTCAATGACTTTTTTGGAAGATCGGAATCAGGCAGATAGTTCCGAAGGGCGCATGCCCATCGGAGCGTTTAACAAATGATTTACATTTTATTCCAAAAAACAATTTTCCCGGCAAAAGACAATGCTCCCATAAATCGCAGAGGCGAATGATCACCTGTAGAGGCGG
>JAIVHQ010000316.1 GCA_020200995.1 Flavobacteriales bacterium | reverse complement strand
GTGGAACAATTCTATGCCGGCACATTCGGAATCCCTGCAGGTGGCAATACATTCTCCTACGGCGACATGAACGCACAAAGTGAGGTTGTCGATAACAGGGCTACTTCCTGCCGTTGCGTGAAACCTATGTAATGTCTGTCCATAAAGTCCGCTATCATGCATGCTGCTTGATCTGCGATCTGCCTTCCACCATGCCTGCGGCTTGGTCTGCGACTTGCTTAGCGAACTTTATGATCCGGCCTCTTGACTCAATGGACAGACCCAGTTTAGTGGCTGCTTAATCACAGCAATTTTCAAAAACCCGTTGCCGCGTGCAGCGGGTTTTTTTTGTCTGCAAATCGGGGAGCCGAGGCAAAATGCATGAGCGGCAAGGAGCAAATCCGGTCACGCACGCAGCGGGTATTTACACAACTTCGTTTGCAGGCCCGCTACGTTCTCAGAAGTAAGCTGCCTCAAACGGCAAGCAGAGGGTTATATTCTTCCACAGCCTTTCTAAAAGAAGCACCTCAGCGTCCGCACTTGGTGTTGTAAAAAATGACGACCTCATCGGGACTTTTCAAGAGCTTGCGGTCGATTTGTCCGGTCAGTTCAGGGCAGTCGGAGAAGTAGTTGCGCAGCGCTTTTCTCTTAAGCCCGAGCACACCCTGCGTTGCCCTGACCAAGTAGCGGTCGTTCTCTTTTTTGAATAAGTCCATGGACATAAGGAGCGATTCACCCTGTTCAAACCATTCGAGTTCGTAGTGGCTGAGCGCTCCCCGGTAGACCACTTTTAGGAAATACTGATCTCCCTTTCGCGGGTCGATGTCGTATCGGGTGTTGAAAGAGAAAGCCCCATCCGACGATTCACTGAGCCGAAAACTTTGATAGTCGGCATTGCCCGAGCGGAAGGCGGCCACATCCTTTCGCTTGTACTTCTTCTGCTTGCCTGACCCGTCTGTAAAGCGGATTTTTTTATAAAAATCGCGGTGCACACTGTTTTCATCGATGTACTCCACAGCTCCGTACAAGGTGTCGCCGTTCGTGAGGACGAGGTAACCACCAGCCTCGCTCTGCTGAGCCAGCAAGGACATTTGTGCTGAGAGAAACAGAGCAATGAGGGATGATAAGGTGTACTTCATGTTCGTCAAATTTCTGTCCTGTGCGCTTTAATAAAGCCAATTTTTATAATCCTGCTGCTGATTCGTTACGCGTGAACCTCCGGAAGGATTCTTTTAACTATCTGGATTTGCAATTCTCAAGTTTCAATATACGTGCCGAATCTAATAAAAACCTTACCTGCTCAGCGGTTGAATGCTGAGTTAGTATTTTGCACATGAGATCATTAACTCTATAATTACACCTTTCCATGAACGTCACATCGAGTGTTTTTCAGTCCACGCAAACATCACAAGTAGTGCAAGCTGCTCTAGAACTGAAAAATGAACTAAGCAAGTTTACTGACATCCACGCAGTGGATACCGAATAGCGACCTCACGCGAAGCGTAATCGAGATGATTAAAAGACAGGAGTAAATACAGAAAATTGTCCTTTGTGAAGCATCTCGATAAATTTTTTCAGGCATCAACATCTCCTTAAGTAGGCGGAAACTGCGCGCTGCAAATTTCCTGTTACGAACCGCCGTTTCTCATTTTCCGGAAGGACAACCACACCGCTCCCCGCAACATCATTTTCCGAAAAGGAAACCAATTCAAAACGCTCCCCCTCCGCGGCGAGGCCGATCATTTTGCCGTCGCGCTCGGTCACCGCTGCAGGCGGGAGTCCGTAGATGCTGTCTTTCGACAAGTAGACTGTGGCCGTGACAAACATGCCCGGCAGCAACCCCGTGATGCCTTCGTCGGGATGTACATGAACGTTGACGGCGCGGCTCTCGGCCTTCACATCCTGAGAAATCAGGTACACCGTGCCGTGCATGCGATCTTCGCGGCCATCCGTCCTGAAATAGACGGATTGGCCCACCTCCAGTTTGGACACCTGATCGGGAAACACGGCCAGCTCGATGTGCAAATGGCTGTTGTCGACCATTTCGCAGATCGCTTCATTGGCGGAAATGTACCTGCCGATGTTGGCATTGATCGCGGTGATGTATCCCGATACCGGCGCATAAACGCGGACCTCATCCTGAATTCCCAAGCGCATTACCGCATCGGGCGAAATCCCGGCAAGCTTCATCCGCGCCACGACCCCTTGCAGCCGAGCATCCACCGATTTGTAAGCGTTTCGCGCTTCCTCGTAGGCCCTTTCAGAGGTGGAGCCCTTTCCTTTGAGGTCCTGCTGCCGGTTCCAGGCCGATTCGGATTGCTCCTTTTCCGCGCTGAGCCGCAAAAAATCTTCCTGCAAATTAATATAATCGTTGTGCCGCACCTCTGCCAGAAGGGCCCCCTTCTTCACAAAGGCACCCTCGTAATACTTCAGGGAAGTGACCTGACCGCCGTACGGCAATGCCAGGCTGATGCGGCTCTGCGGCGGGGCTTCCACCATTCCGCGGAGCAGGAGTGTATCGCCCGCAAGGCGGTACGAGGGGGCGGTGAGCTGCAGCTTGTACACCGAAGTGTCTGCGAGCGAAAGCCCCTGCACTTCGCCGGGCCCGTGGTCGTGGTCGTGTTCGTTGTCTTGGCTGTGATCCTGTTCGGCTGTTTCAGAGGTGCAAGCCGTGGCCGTGGCCAAAATGAGGATAGAAAGAAATTGAATGGTTTTCATCTGGATTGAAATCTGGAGAGGTTGTATTTTGAAATCCCGAGGGCTTCTGCCGTTTCGAGGTAATTCAGGTAGAGGTCAGAGGCGGTGAGCAGTCCCTGAACGAGTTGATAAACGTCGGATTCGCCGGCGCGAAAGCCCGCCAAAGCGGCGTCTTGCAAGGCGGTTGATCGGTCTTTGAACACCTCCGCATTGCGCTCAAATGCTGCGGTGCGAAGGCCGAGGTCGGCTTGGGCGCGGCGCATGGCGGCCTCCGACTGAAATGCATCGGTTTCCAATTGGGCATTTTCGCGGAGCACCCTCAGGTTGGCCTGCCTCAACAAGGCCCTGTCGGGTCCGTACCAAATCGGCAAGGCCATGCCCACGGTAAAAGCATCTGCGCCGGCCACTCCTTCGAGGCGGCCCATCTGATACCCGGCCGACAAGGCGGGAAAAAACGCCCCACGACTGGTTTTCACCTGAAATTCGCTCTCGGATACGCGAGCCATTTGGGCGGCTGTAAAAAGCGAGGTTTCCACATTTTCGGGCTGCTCCACCGCTTCGGAAAAAGTGTGCGTCTCGGCGGGGACAAAATCATCGAGGGAAAACAGGCAGCGGCGCTCGAGCGATTCCTGAAAGCCGCGCACCGCCACCTGCGCCTCATTGTACATTTGCCGAAGCTGCAACACACGGCTTTCAAAGAGATAGCGCTCTGCATCGGAAACGGCGCCCGATTCGGCCTGATCGCCCACCATGGCATTGAGGCTGTCGAGGCGGGTGAGCAATGTGGCAAAATGATCGCGGCGGGCGTGCGCATACACCCAGCGCAGGTAGTCGATGCGGAGGCCGGTCTCAAAAAGCACAGCGTACTCGGCGAGCTCGGCATCCGAAACCTGCAGGGCGGCTTCGTTGCGTTTTCCGCGGTTGATGTGGGCGGGAATGGAGCCGAAATCCTGGTTGAAATTCCACTGGTAATCATCCGCGATATCGGCCCGGTTGATCTGCCCGTAGCTGTACGCGACATCCGTGGCACCGATTTGCCAGCCGGAGCCTTGGCGCGCAGCTACGATGTCGCGTTCGATCTGCTGCATCTCCAAGAGCGGATTTCCCGAAAGGGCGCGCTCCATAAACGCTTCGTGGGTGATAGACTCCTGCGCTGTGGCCCCGTTTCCGGAAAGGGTGAAAATCCCGGCGACCAGCAGTGAAAGGCCCACGGCACGCGACCCGCCCTTTCGCGATTCGACCCACTTGTAGAGCATAGGAAGAATAACGAGGGTGAGAAGGGTGGACGTGACCAGCCCGCCAATGACCACGGTGGCCAGCGGTTTTTGCACCTCCGCGCCGGCAGAGGTGCTCAGTGCCATGGGAATGAACCCGAACGTGGTCGTGAGGGCGGTGAGCAACACGGGGCGCAACCTGTCGGAAGCGCCTTGGGTAATGACTTCTGAAAGCGTCATATCGGTGGTTTTTATCAAATGATTCATGTGGCTCACGAGTACGATTCCGTTGAGCACACTCACGCCGAAAAGCGCAATAAATCCGATGCCGGCCGAGATGCTAAACGGCATGTCGCGGAGGTAGAGCAGCCAGATGCCGCCGATGGCCGAGAGGGGCACCGCCGCGAAGACCAGGAGCGCATATTTCCACTTGCGGTACACGAGGTAGAGCAGGAAAAGAATAAGCGCCAGGGCAATGGGGACGGCCACAGCCAGTCGGTCGCGGGCGTCAATAAAGTTTTGGAATTCACCTCCGTAATGCACCCTGTAACCGGGCGGCAGGACGAGGTCCTTTTCCATCGCTGTCCGGATATCGGCCACGACTTCCGTCAAACTTCTGCCGCGAACGTTCACCCCCAGGTTGATGCGGCGGCGCGTATCCTCGCGCGAGATCATCGAAGCGCCGGAAGTCGACACCATGGTCGCGACCTCGCTGAGTGGCACCCGCCCGCCGGCGGCGGTGTTGACGTAAAGTCCGCTGAGATCGGGATGCTGACGTTCGTCGTGCTGTAGCCTGACCACGAGGTCAAAACGGCGCTCACCGTCGGCGATGATTCCCGCAAAGGCCCCGGCATACGCCGATTCAATTACGGTGTTCAACTCGTCGATGTGGATGCCGTAGCGGGCCATTTTCTCCCGATCGTATTTCACCACGAGTTGCTGCAGGCCGGCCGTGCGCTCGAGCTTTACATCCGCGGCGCCCGGCACGGGGGCAATGATTTGCTCTGCCCTCCTGCCGAGTCGCAACAGCTCGTCGGGATCGTCACCGAAGATTTTTACCGCCACATCGGCCTTGCTGCCCGTGAGCAGCTCATTAAATCGCAATTGGATGGGCTGGGTAAATTCGAACGACAATTCGGGGAACACCTCGAGGGCGGATTGCATTTGCGCAACAAGCTCTTCACGCGAATCGGCGCTTGTCCACTCGTCTTTGGGCTTGAGCAAAATCATCACGTCGGCATCTTCGATCGACATGGGGTCGGTGGGAATCTCGGCGGTGCCGATTTTCGAAACCACGTGGTTCACTTCCGGAAAGCTGTCGAGGAGGAGCTTTTCCGCGGCAGTAGCAGCGGCTATCGTGGTCTCGAGGTTGCTGCCGGGCTGCACGGCCATTTGC
>JAIVHQ010000116.1:1711-7595 GCA_020200995.1 Flavobacteriales bacterium | reverse complement strand
GCTCACCGCCTTCGGGGGCGATACTTACCTTTGGGACAACGGCGAAAACAGCGAAGACATCTTTGTCGATGCGCCCGGAACTTACACCGTCACCGTCACCAACGAATGTGGCGACGACACCGCCGATATCACCCTCGTACCGGGCGACGTGATCGGTGTTGACCTGACCTTGGAACTCTGCCCGGGCGGCGAAGTCACCCTGCCCGACAACACCACAGTCGATACCCCGGGCGATTACGAAGTGCTCATCGAGGTGCCCGCCGATTGCGACACCCTGTTCAGCATTTCGGTGGTTCCTGCAGTGCCCCTTTCCCCGGGCCCCGTGGAAACTGTGTGCGACTATGATGCCGAGACTTTTGTGATCAGCTTTGAAGTCACGGGCGGCAACCAGGCCACCCTCACCGCCGAGGGAATTGAAGGAATCTTTTCGAACGGCACCTTCACAAGCGAGCCTGTGCCCGCAGAGAGCGACTACACCATCTTCGTGAGCGACATCAACAATTGTGAAGTGATCGAAATCTCGGGATTCGAAGCCTGCATCTGCCCCACTTCGGCCTTACTGACGGGCACCACCACCATCTGTGCCGGCGAAACGACGACCCTCAATTTTGCCTTCGAAGGCATCGCCCCTTTTGAATTCTCCTACAGCGACGGAAGTGAGGAATTTGACCTAGTCAGCGGCGAAAACAACTTCGCCCTCGACGTTTCACCCGATTCGTCCGTGGTTTACGAGGCTGTATTTGTCCGCGATACGCTCTGCACCGGATTTGCCGCGGGCACCGCCACGATCACCGTTCTCCCCGTCCCCGACGCGGGCCTCGACGGCGACACCCTGCTCTGCGACAATTCTCCTCAGGTGGGCCTCACTTCGATCCTCGGCGGCAGCCCGAATGCGACCGGGGTTTGGACTTTTGCGGCAAACGACACCGTGCCTTCCGTATTCAACCCCGCAACCGACATACCGGGTTTTTACATCTACAAAGTGGATGGAGGCATTTGCGGCACCGATCAATCATCGGTCATCATCCAGCTGAGCGAAGCGCCGGAAGCGTCTATTTCGGGGAGCTACGGCCGTTGCCCGGAAGGCAGTTCAGACATTCCGGTAGAGGTGACGGGCTCGGGGCCTTTCGAAATCACGTACAGCCTCAACGGGGTGACCCAACCGCCTGCTCAACTCATCAGCGGTTCGCCCTACTTTTTTCCGGTAAACGAAAGCGGGAACTACACCCTCACCGGCATCGACGATGGCACCTGCGCGGGATCGGCGGGCGGCTCAGCCATGGTGGAAACCCTGCTTCCTCCCCGGGCCGAATTCAGCCGCACCTATGCGGGAAATGAGCGCGGCAGCGAAGTTTTTGAGTTTGCCGCTTTCGACACGACGGCCGGCAACAGCTATTCCTGGACCTTTGTGGAAATCAAAGAGGGAGGCACTCAGGTGAGCGTGGGCCAAAGCAATAATCCCGATGCGCGGTTGGTTCTGCGCGGACGTTATGGCGGGCTTTTTCGCGCCTGCCTCACGGTGGTGAATGCGGATGGCTGCGAGACGCAGCTTTGCGAAAACTTCGAGGTGACGATTGAAAAATACTTCTACATGCCCAATGCCTTCACCCCGGACGGCGACGGCATCAACGACCTCTTTTTTTCTGTAACGGCGGGCTTCGAAGATTACACTTTCGATATGTCCGTATTTGACCGAAACGGCGGTATAGTATTTCGCACCGATAATCCCGACGAAAAATGGAACGGTTCACACAACGGCGGAAACCACTACGTGAAGGCGGGTGTGTATACGTGGCGGGTAGAAATGATTCCCCGCAGCAGCGCAGGAAGCGAAGTGTGGCAGGGCCATGTTACGGTAATTCGCTAAAACGGATCAAATCGAGGGGGTAAATTCCAACAGTTTGCAGCTGTATTCTCCGCTGCGACTTACCTTTGAAGCCTTATCTGAAAAATATGAACGAGAGAGAGAAGGATTTCAGCATCGGTGGCATCAGCCCCGAAGAACTGGTGAGGGCCCACGGCGCGCCCCTTTATGTGTACGACACTGATGTGATGGAGCGTCAATACAAACGGCTCTCCAAGGCATTCGGCGGCTCAAAAGTGAAGATCAACTACGCGTGCAAGGCCCTGAACAACCTCAACGTGCTCAAATTTTTCAAAGGACTCACCTTGGCTTGAGGGCCGGCTTTGCACCCAAAGACATCATATTTACACCAAATGGCGTTTCGATTTCCGAAATCATCGAAGCCGCCGAACTCGGGGTGCGCATTAATATTGACAACCTCGGCATCCTGGAGCAGTTTGCCTCCCGCTTTGGCGACAGCTACCCCGTGTGTATTCGGCTCAACCCACACATCAACGCCGGCGGAAACTCCAAAATATCAGTGGGTCACATCGACTCCAAATTCGGCATCAGCATTCACCAAACCCGCCACCTCGAGCGGCTCGTGAAAAGCCTCGGTGTGAAAGTGGAAGGCCTGCACATGCACACCGGCAGCGACATCCTCGACGTGGAGGTATTTCTGCGCGGAGCCGAGCTCCTGCTCGATGTGGCGCGCGACTTTGACAGCCTGCGCTACATCGATTTCGGAAGCGGCTTTAAGGTGGCTTACAAGCCCGATGACATCAGCACCGATGTGGAAGAGTTGGGAGAGAAGATGACCGCCATGTTCGATGCCTTTTGCAAAGAGTACGGCAGCGACCTTCAGCTTGAGTTTGAGCCCGGGAAATTTCTCGTGAGCGAATCGGGGTATTTTCTCTGTGAAGTAAATGCCACCAAGACGACAACGGCCACCGTGTTTGCCCAGGTAAATTCAGGACTCAACCACCTCATCAGACCCATGTTTTACGACGCCTACCACCACATCACCAATGTGAGCAATCCGAACGGGAAGCCGCGGGTGTACACCGTGGTGGGCTACATTTGCGAGACCGATACCTTTGCCAGCGATCGCCTCATTGCCGAAATCCACGAGGGCGACATTTTGGCCTTTCACAATGCCGGGGCCTACTGCTTTACAATGAGCAACAATTACAACAGCCGTCTGCGACCCGCTGAAGTTCTCGTGAAAAACAAGGAACATTTCCTGATTACCAAGCGAGAGGAGCTGGATGATTTATTGAAAAACTGCATCGATCTTGAAGCCAATATCACAGCTCCTTAAGGAGTTAGTGAATCGAATGTTAATTTTCCGTAAATACCTAATTTACCGAATATTATACGTATATTCATTGAACATTTAAACCTTATAACTAATTTGCTATGAAACATTTTATTTTTGCATTCACTTTGCTCTTCGCTACAGCGGGCAGCGTATTTTCACAAGTTGAAGTAAGGCCTTTTGCAGGCGTAAATTTCAGCGATGTCACCGAAACTCCTGAGGGACAAAGCTCCAAAGCCAAACTGGGTGCCCAGCTCGGCGCCAGCGTGATGATCGGAAATCAACTTTACTTAAACCCGGGAATCGCCTGGTTCTCGAGAAGCACTCAGTATTCACAAGTCGGCGCTGCAGATATTGACCAAACCATCAACGGCGTAATCATCCCGATTCACGTGGGCTACCGGTTTGTAGACCCCACAACGAGTCCCTTTTTGAATTTCCGCATCTTTGCAGGACCCTCTTTGATGTTTTTGACAAAGACAGAGTTCTCTGACGGGGCACTCAATGAAGAGGTGGACTGGCAAGACACCCAATGGGGCGCACAGGCAGGCATTGGAATAGATATTTCTATGTTTTTCATCGATGCAGGCTATGAATGGGCACTTTCCAATGCCGCCACCAATAGCCGCGGAGACCTCGGTGTGTTCAATGACATTCGCAACAATACCTTTTTCGTGAACGTAGGTGTAAGGCTAACCTTGGCTCAGTAACCGAAAAACAGGTGAAAACTCCGTCTGTGTAATTTGCGGCATCGTATTTGGCAAAAAAAGCCGTAATTCGAATTCACAAAAAATACAGTGATGAAGAAATTGATCATGGTGGCGGCGATAGGCGCATTGGCCTTCGCCCCACCTTCAAAAACGGAATTGAAATTTAACCTGAAACCCGGAAAAGTCTACCACCAAAGCGTGACCATCTTCAACAACACCAAGCAAACTGCTATGGGGCAGGAGATGGAATTTTCCAGCACCACATCCTCATCTACCTACTTCGAAAGAAAGGCCGACGCCGACAACGGTGCTGCCTACGATATGTGGTACGGTGAAATGTCAATGGAGTTTGAAGGCATGGGCCAATCCCAAAAATTTTCCAGCACAGATACTGCCGAAGGCATGGGTTCAATGCTCGGAAAGCTCACGGAGCAAAAGTTCGTTGCAGTCATCTCGCACACCGGTACCATAGAGGAAGTGAGGGGCCTGGAAGAACTCATCCAAAAAGCAGCGGGTGAAGGCGAAGGCGGCGACCAAATGAGCCGGCAGATCTCTGAAAGCTTCGGCGATGTTGGCCTGGAGCGCAACCTGGAGTTTGGGATCAATATTTTTCCGGAAGGAAAAGTGAAAAAAGGCTCCTCCTGGAGCAAGTCACACTACTCCAATTCGGGCATGCCGGTCATCGTAGAAAACACCTACACCCTAAAGGCTGTGAATGGAAAAACCGCTGAGATCGAAGTGAACGGAACATTCTCTGTAGACCCCGAAAATGCTACAGGCGACATGCAGGGTATGGAAGCCACCTTCTTTTTTGACGGCACCCGGACAGGGACGCTTACCGTTGAAATAGAAACGGGTTGGGTGATCTCAGGAACACTCAACGACGATATAGGAGGTAGCGTGACCATCGCTGCAAATGCGCAGGTGCCCGATGGAATGACTGTGCCGATGGAGTTGGTCAATACCACCAAAATCTCCGGCAACTAATGTCTCCCTTTATAGCCCGATAGCTGCGTTATGCTCGGCCCCAAAAATCCTCATTTACTTCCGGTAAACTTCGGTTTTTGGGCCCTTCGCATGCCTTGCTATAGAACTCTAAAGTGAAGACATTTGATTCGATGGACATACACCGTTTAGCGCTTCTGAGTGCCGGCAAGGTGTCAGTTTTAAGCCAATTTACCATGAAATCAACCGCGGTTCGGCTGCGGTTGATTAGTTTTGCGTTTTACCGCCCATGAAAATCTACCGCTTTCGCATTCTGCTTGACAACGCCAACAATGTATTTCGCGATATCGAAATAAGTGCAGAGGCGCCTTGCGCCGAACTTCACGAGGCCATTATTGAGGCCTTTGAATTCTCGGGCGACGAGGTGGCTTCCTTTTTTCTGAGCAATGAGGAGTGGGACAAAGGCGAGGAAATCGCTTTGATGGATTTTTCAGAACCCGGCGTAGGTCACGTGCGCAACATGATCGACACGCGGCTTAAAGACGTGGTGTACGACAAAGGTGATAAAATGCTCTACCTCTACGACTTCCTGCGCATGTGGATCTGGTACGTGGAATTGAGCGATATTATCGAAGCTGAGAAAGGTGCCGACTATCCGCGTGTGGTGCTTTCCGTGGGCGACGCTCCGGAAGAAGGATCCAAAGGCATGGTAGACTCCTTCGAGTCGGAAGGCGATGACGATCCCTTCGGCGATTTTGACGACGGCTTTGACGAGAGCGATTTCGACAACTTCGACGGGGAGCAGTTCCATTGAAAATAAATAATGCATCGGCCCGCGTTCCGGTGATTCAAGGCCCCACCGCTTCCGGAAAAACAGCAGTCGCTGTATGGCTCGCTGAATTGTGCGGCGGGGAGGTCATCTCAGCCGACTCCCGCCAGTTTTACCGCGAAATGAGCATCGGCACGGCCAAGCCCGATGCGGCTGAAATGCGCGGCATCCCCCACCACTTTATCAACTCTCTCTCCGTAACCGACGAGTACACCGCAGGTCGCTTTGAAGCCGAGGCT
>JAIVHQ010000116.1:0-1693 GCA_020200995.1 Flavobacteriales bacterium | reverse complement strand
GGGCTCGACGACCTGCCACAAGACGACAGCATCCGCGATGAGCTCAAAGCCATTTTTGCCGAAAAGGGTATTGAACCGCTTCAAGAGATGATGCGTAACCTCGATCCCGCCTACTACGCCGAAGCCGATGTGCAAAACCCCGTGCGCCTGATGCGCGGCATCGAGCTGGTGCGCCTTTCCGGAAAACCGATGTCAGCCCTACGCGCGGGCAAAAAGAAACAGAGAAACTTCACCCCCGTCAAAATTGGCTTGGAGCTGCCCCGAAAGGAACTCTACGCCCGCATCGACGCCCGTGTGGATGCGATGATCGATGGCGGCCTGGTAGCTGAAGCGCGCGCCCTTCATGCCCTCAAATACCGACAGGCCATGCAGACGGTGGGATACCGAGAACTCTTTGCCCACTTCGAAGGCGAGATCAATTTAGACAGAGCCGTGGAACTCATAAAGCGCAACACCCGAAGATATGCCAAGCGGCAGCTGACGTGGCTGGGCAACGATCCCGAAATTAAGATGTTTCACCCCGACGATAAAGAGGGAATGGCTCGATATGCAGGCTTGGCAAAGAGCCTTTGATGGCCCGGGAATTATTCTTAAAATCGGTGTTAGAACGGCGTTGAAAACTTATCACCACAATGTGGTGAACAAGCTATGAGAACCGGACAATAACCCGTATTTTTGAACAAGCGCTATGCGCCTCCCCACATGAACACGCGAAGTATGAATAACATTACCACCAACCGAATGGAACTGATCGCAGAAATGCTTCAGAAAAATCCGGACGACACTTTTTTGAACTACGCGGCGGCTCTCGAATACAAGAAAGACAACGAGATAAAGAAAGCCATCTCGATCTTCAAAAAAATCATCGATTTGGATCCTGCATATCTGGCCACCTATTATCAGCTGGGAAAATTGCTGGAAGAAGTCGGCAAAACCAAAGAAGCCATCGAAGTGTACCGCAGCGGACACAAACTCGCCGTTGAAAAAAACGACATCAAAGCTACAGGCGAACTATCAGAAGCACTCCTCATCCTCGGCGATGATGATGACGACGAGGCCTGGTGAATTTTTAATCTTTATCAACGGCACTGCGCCCAATGTTAAAAACGGTGTGCAAAGGGCTGCGCTAAATTCCCGGCATGCTACTTTTCACGCAAAAAATTTCTGCCTCGATGTTTTGGAGCATTTTATTTTAAAAACAGTGTCTCAACGCAGAACCCTCTTTCAAACTGCTTTTTACACGGTGGCTTTCACCGGCCTCCTGATGTTGCCCTCGGCAGCAATACTATGGTGGGCGGGCGGCTACACCGAGTCGCAGTTTGGGTCGGGCGATGCCGAATTCCAACACCCCGGCACCTACCTTAAGCACGCGGCGGCAGCACTCGCTGCCATCGGAACAGTGCTGACAATAGGCACCGTTGCTTTTGCAAAAAAAGCAGCTGCAGGCAAGTATGTACTCGCCGTCGGATGTTGCGCTGTAGTGTTACTTTCGCTGTGGCCGGTGAGCGACTTTGTCATGGTCGCTCCAAGGTGGTGGATCAGTGCAGCGGCCCTGCTCGGGTGGATTATTTTTGCAACGCCCTACACTGCATTGCTACTAATGCTGAGGAAGCAATGAATACTTGATTGCAATCCTGCACGAGAAAGCCATTTGCCTGAAGTTTTTGCTAAAGTCGGTGATGTTTTGCAATAA
>JAIVHQ010000315.1 GCA_020200995.1 Flavobacteriales bacterium | reverse complement strand
TAGCGCCACCTGCGCAATACGGGCAGCCGAAAAATTTGGAGCAGCAAATATTTCAAGCTGCGTGGCGCGAAGAAAATGCCAACCAGTATGGCCGTGGTCATCAAAAAGATGAAGATGTAACCGACCCAAAAAATTCCTTTTGTGCCCAGCGTTGTGCCGAAGAGGGTGAGCTGCATACTGACAGGAAACAGGTTGGATGTGCCGACCACGAGCAGCACCACTGCCACCATCGTGATGTAAAAAAGCTCATCGAGCAGGGCCGACACCAGGACAATGGCTGTGCTCTTGCCGAGCTTGATGCCCTCCCGATTTAGTATGAACATGGCGATCCCCGAACCGCCCACAATACTCGGCGACAGTGCCGAGGCAAACTCCCAGAGCATAATGACGCGAAAACTGCGTCCCCACGACAGCTCATAGTCGGTGAGCACGCGAATGCGGTACATATAAGCCACGTCGCGGGTGGCCATGGCAATGAGGGCCATGACAAGCCAGAGGGTGCTGTGCCAACCCCAATCGATGTCACCAAGGGTATCCTTGTAAGTGCGCATCACGTGGGTGCCCTCACAATTGTCGACAGCCTCCCACTGATCCTTGTCGCTAAAGTCAGGCACCTCACCTTCACCTACACGAATGTAATCGCCGCACATTCCGTCTACAACGGGTTCAAAACGCACATCGTTCAGGTTGCTGATCAGCAAAAAAGTAGCCACCCCCAACCCCAGAAGTACGGGCCAAATGATCCGCTTGGGGCTGAGTTTTCTGATGATGTCCTTTTCTTTCTCGCTCAAAGATTTTCGGGTTGGCGGTTCACTTCGCTAATTTTGCTGCTCGCTCAGTCAAAAAATGAACCAAAATTACGGGAAACCGTTCGGATACCATGAAGAAATTCTATTACCTCGAATCCTGCTCCACCTGCAAGCGCATTATGAAGGAGCTGAAACTCGCTGACGACGTCGAAATGCGGGAGATCAAATCATCGCCGATCACAGCCCTAGAAGCGGACAGCATCGCCGGCAAAGTGGGCTCATACGAGGCCATGTTCAGCAAACGGGCCATGAAATACCGCTCCCTTGGCCTTCACGAAAAAGAATTGAGCGAAAAGGATTACCGCCGTTACCTGCTCGAGGAGTATACTTTTCTAAAAAGACCGGTAATGGAGACCGACAACAGAGCAGTGGCGGGCAACAGCAAGAAAGCGGTGGCGGAAATGAAATCGCTGCTTTGACCTTCCGGCAAAATACCGCTCCAGGAATGGTATCCCATGCCTTGCGCCCTGCATTTTTCGCCGAAAGGCAGCCCGTACAAAAGGCCCGACGCAAAATAGCAGGGGTTCCGTACCTTAGCGCCCATAAAATCTACTGATGCTGGAATCTATGACAGGCTTCGGCAAAGCAACTGCAAGCTTTGGCGACAAGAAAATTACGGTTGAGATCAAATCGCTCAACAGCAAACTGTTTGACCTCTCGACAAAACTTCCCGGCTTGTACCGCGAAAAAGAACTCGCGCTGCGAAACATCCTCAGCAGGTCACTGGGCCGCGGAAAGGTGGACCTTACAATCTATGCCGAATCGGGTGAAACCGAAAAGCGGGCGAGCGTGAACAAGTCGCTGGCCCTGGCCTATCTCCGAGAGATCAAAGGGCTGGCTGATGCCGGCGGACTTGCCACAGGCGAATCGACCCTCTCCCTGCTACTCAATATGCCCGAGGTGCTCCAAACAGAGCGGCCCGAATTGAGCCCCGAAGAAGCCGACCTGATGGAGCGCACTGTGGAAGAAGCTGCAGAAGCACTCCTCGCCTTTCGGAGAAATGAAGGAGCGCGGCTGGCTGAGGACATCGGCATGCGGGTGCGGAGCATCGAAAGCCTGCGCGTGGAGGTGGAAGCCCACCTCGCCGATCGCCTGCAACAGGTGCGCGATCGCATCGAAAAAAACATCGCCGAGGTGATGTCGAGCGACGAAATAGACCGCAACCGGATGGAACAGGAAATCATCTACTACCTCGAAAAGCTCGACATCACTGAAGAACATACGCGGCTGAAGGGACATTGCGACTTCTTTCTGGAAACGATGGACAGCCCCGATGCTGCCGGCAAAAAACTCGGGTTTATCTCGCAGGAAATAGGCCGTGAAATCAACACCATGGGCGCCAAAGCCAACCACGTGGCCATACAACGGCTCGTGGTGCAGATGAAGGACGAGCTCGAAAAAATCAAAGAACAACTGCTGAATATCAACTGATATGGCAACAAAAGAAGGCAAGTGCATCATCGTCTCCGCTCCTTCCGGATCGGGAAAAACGACCATTGTAAAGCACCTGCTCAAGGCAGTCCCCGGACTGCAGTTTTCGGTATCGGCCACGTCGAGGGGCCCGCGCCCGACAGAGCGCCACGAAAAAGATTACTACTTCATGGATCCCGACGGTTTTCGCAAAAAGATTGAAGAGGGCGCTTTTCTGGAATGGGAAGAAGTGTACACGGGGCAGTACTACGGCACGCTGAAAAGCGAAGTGGAGCGCATCCGCTACTCTGGCGGTCACGTGATATTCGACCTGGATGTGGAAGGAGGCGTGAACCTGAAAAAATATTTTGGAGGCGAGGCACTGGCCATCTTCATTCGGCCGCCAAGCATTGAAGCACTCGAAGCGCGGTTGCGCAATCGATCCACAGAAAGCGAGGAGAACCTGAAAGTGCGGTTAGACAAAGCCAAATACGAGCTGGAATTCAGCGGAAAATTCGACTACGTACTGGTGAACGATGATTTGAATACCGCCTGTGAAGAGGCAATAAGTCAAGTGATGTCATTTTTGAATGCATGAAGAAAGCAGGACTGTTTTTCGGGACGTTTAATCCCGTGCACACGGGGCACCTTATCATCGCCAATCACATGGCGTACAACTCCGACCTCGACGAAGTGTGGATGGTGGTATCGCCGCAAAACCCCATGAAGCAAAAGACCGGCCTCCTGGCCGATTACCACCGCCTGGCCCTGGTGCGCATCGCGATTGAGGACAACCCAAAGTTGCGCGCCTCGGATGTGGAATTCAACCTGCCGAAGCCGTCGTACACCGTGGATACCCTCGCATATCTAACAGAGGCCCATCCGAACATCGAATTTGCCCTGATCATGGGCGAGGACAACCTCCGCACCCTCCACAAGTGGAAAAATCACGACGTGATCCTCGAGCGCCACCGGATTTTTGTGTACCCGCGGGTCCTCACGGAGCAGGAAAAAGAAGACCTCAAGGGCCACCGCACGACTTCTTCCACCGCCAAGCACCCCGGCATCGTGAAGGTAGACGCCCCCGTGATGCGGGTCTCGGCGAGCTTTGTGCGCCGAAGTATTCAGGAGGGCAAAAGTGTGCGCTACCTGCTCACCGACAAAGTGCGGGAGTATGTGGAGGAGATGCATTTTTATGAGTGAGGATTACCGCTGGTCTTACAACCAAGCGTAATTCTGCAACCAACCAAAACAAAAAAACCATGGTATTCGTCGGAAAACAAATTGAAATGTCGGGGTTCGTGACCCTTCAGCGTTTCGTACAGGGGAGAACCCTGTCTGAGATTGAAAACATACTCGGTTTTAGAAAAGGGAAATTCGCAAAAGGAGTAATGGTGAGTGCAGCGCTTGAACTTCCTGAAATCGACGGGTTCGAATTGGCGGGCTACAGCCAGGTAGCCGGCCACCGCACCGAAGAGGAATACGGAAACATCAACAGCCCCGCAGACCAAAGTGAGGCTGACGCATACGCGAAAGAAAAGCAGCTCGCCATGGCCACCTGGTCGCTTTACGGAACCTCACGCCTCATTAAGTTCTCCGCAGACATCGGTCACATGAGCCAACCGAACGCGGCCATCACCAGGACCCTAAACGACTATCAATACCCTCCCGGAAGGGGAGTTCCGCAATGGAATATTTTGAGAGAAAAGGCCGTTCCCTTTAAGGTGATTGCAAGGCTGGAAGGCTATCCGGACGAGCGGTTTGAGCCTGATCAGGGGTACAAGAGACTTTTTTAAAGCCCAGCCGGTCAGGCTTGGAATCAAGATATTATCAGTCTGACAAAAACGGGTCAAGTGAATTTTACGGGGAGAATGATAGATTTGCGTCAAAACAAATCAATTGAACAACTCTTTGATCAGCCACGTCCTTCCCGAAGAATTGATCTCTTACTTCGACATCATCAGCACAACAGAACTGTGTGATGTGAAGACCAGGAAGCATTACATCGAAGTTGAACTTGAAGAGAAGAATGTACTTCCTTCGGGATATGAGCCCGGTTGTTACGAGTCGAAGGGTTTTTTGTCATGCAAGCGCGTACAGGACTTTCCGCTTCGAGGGAAGGCTGTTTATCTGAACATAAGGCGTCGCAGGTGGCGCCATAAAGAGACCAAAGATGAAGTCAGGAGTGACTATTCATTTATAGCGGACGGAGCCAAATTAACACAGGAACTGGCCGATTTTTTAAAAGGTACAGGTCGAGACCCGAGAAGATACCATTAGCAACATCGCGAGTTACTACAATCTGGACGCGGGCAAGCTTCGCCGCCATTACAAGAAGTACAGCAGTGGCTTCAAATCCTGGGATCAGCGTCATCATGCGGAAGATTACATGCTCTATCCCGACAACATGGGTGAGCACCTGAGCATTGACGAAGTAAGTCTTTCGAAGGGAGAGCTCTATACTTTCGTTACCAACAAAAAAGGTCGGTCTAAGCGGGGCACTCTGGTCGCGTCAATAAAAGGCACGCGTTCACAAGACAT
>JAIVHQ010000314.1 GCA_020200995.1 Flavobacteriales bacterium | reverse complement strand
TTTGAGGACTGAACCTAAAGTATTACTTTTGCACTCCGCAAGTCAGAATGTCCCATGGTGTAACTGGCAACACGTCTGGTTTTGGTCCAGAAGAGTCTAGGTTCGAGCCCTAGTGGGACAACAGAGTGTCAAATGAAAATCCCCCGTTTCTTTTTTAAGGATTCGGGGGATTTTTTTTGAAGTGATGCGCAGCCGTGATCCTTTGTGAAAATTATCTGATCTCCGATGAGCAGATGAACAGTGCGATGTGGAACTTGTTATCTTTGCGAATCATAACTTTAATACTCCCAACCATGAATACGACAAATTTCAAAGGCAATCCCGTAAAGCTCGCCGGCAATGTGCCCGCCAAAGGCGAAACTGCTCCCGACTTCACTTACGTTCGCGAAGACCTCAGCGAAAAATCACTCAAAGATCACGGGAATGGCGTAAAAGTAATCATCGCCGTGCCCAGCATCGACACTGGTGTGTGCCAGGCGGAGACGCGCAGGTTTAATAAAGACCTCTCTAACCATGACGGCGTCACCGGAATTGTGGTGAGCAAGGACCTTCCTTTCGCAATGAAGCGTTTCTGTGCCGCTGAAGGCATCGAAAGTGTAGAAATCGCCTCCGACTTTCGGGGTAATTTCGTTTCGAATTACAACACCCTGATGACTGATGGACCGCTCAAGGGCCTTTCAGCCCGCGTGGTATTTGTGCTCGACGGTAGCAATACCATTCAGCACGTCGAAATCGTGGACGACATTACACACGAGCCCGACTACAGCGCAGCTATGAAGGCAGTCGAAGGTCTGCTAGCTAGTGCATGATACCTTCTCAAAAACGAATCAAAAAATCCGGAGTCATTGACCTCGGATTTTTTTTGTCTACTTGTGGCTGGAATTGACCAATTAATTATCTGCGCTCCATAAGATCGGTTTTGACATCATTTTTGCAGGGCAAAAATGCCGCCAAAACCTTTCCATCTTTCCTCGACATTACCCCACGGCTTGTATTTCGGCTACGCTCAATGTCCGGCCGTGGGCTAATGTCATGTCACCCACCTCGACTCCGCTCGGTGCGGCGGCTACGCGGTTCAACTCCGATCACCATTTAGGTACAGTTATCTGTGTTCGATGTTCGGTTGGAAAAGCGCGATTACTTTATGAGTGCTTCAGCAGAATCAGATGAAATCCTTCAGGGCCAATTGATCGTCAAAAGTGAAATTTTCTGATTTCACCCGTTTCACTTTCGAAAACAACGGGTGCCTCGGGTTGATCAGCAGGTTGTGGTCGCCCTGCACGGCAGTCGCAGGTACTTTGAGGCAGAGGTGTCTCGCTTTCCTCAAAAACTCATCGCCGATGGCCTGCGTGGCGGGAGCCGGGGAGTAGCGGTTCCAGTTGTGGGGAAGCTCTTTGATTTTTAAGATTTTTACGGAAGTGTCGGGAATGTCGAGTTCGATCATTCGGTAGCCTTTGGGCAAATTACCCGCCGGGGTGTGCACCAGAATCTCCACCACACAAATTGCCTGCGACGAGGCAGCGTAAAGCATGGGCAGCCCCTTGATGTTCCACCGCCCGCCGTAGAGTTCCGCACC
Source organism: Flavobacteriales bacterium (assembly GCA_020200995.1). Taxonomy (GTDB): domain Bacteria; phylum Bacteroidota; class Bacteroidia; order Flavobacteriales_D; family Cryomorphaceae; genus T3Sed10-241. Next base: position 4,237 of record JAIVHQ010000314.1, on the reverse strand, counting down.
CTTTCCGGAAAGGTCGTCTCCGTGTTGTGCTCCCGAAAGCCGAAACACCCTCATGCCGGAATACCGTGCTCGATGCGGCCCAGCTCATCGCGGATGAGACGAATGCCGAAGGTGCTATCGAGAAAAGACTTCGGGGCAGGGCCGCCCAGGGCCACGCAAGGGGTGCTGAGCCAGGCGTCGAACTTTGGGCGGGAGCCGAACACCTCAATGCCGCGCTGATACACGGAGCTGATCTCGATGATCTTTTCGGACTGGAGGGCGTCGAAAGATTTGCGGTCTTTTTTGTAGCGCTGCAGGCTGCGCTCCGAAAGGTGGAGAAACGACGACCACTCGGGCCAGGTGAAGGGTACGAGCTCTGCAATTTTGGAAAACAGGGGAAAGCTGATGCCGCCGCGCACGCGGTGGATGAGATCGTGAAGATCACTGTGAACGAGGCTTCCGTAAACGGCCATCGGCTCGGTGACTTTATTTACATCAGAATCTCCAAGTGCAACGCCGAGAATGGGCTTTATGGGCAGACTCTATTTAGAAGCAGTAATTTTCTGCCTCAATCAGGCTTGCGGCAATTTGCTGTCGCGCCTCTTTCACATTGAGGCCGTCGTGTTTGGTAAATCGCTTGAGGCCCATGAGCATCATGCGTTTTTCGTCTCCCTCTACGAATGAGTTAATCGCGTCTTTACCCGCTTTGTGGATGCGGTCGGTACAGTCGTAAATCCAGATGCGGGCCATGGTCAGCTTATCGGCTGCGGCTTCCTCACCGTGGAGTTCGGCTATTTTCATTGCGCGAAGCAGTGCCGATTCGCAGGAGTACGTCCATATGGCCATGTCGGCGATATTCATCAGGATTTCCTGCTCTTTGGCCAGGCTCTGGGTCAGCTTTTGCGCTGCTGATCCGGCTACCATGAGCACGGTCTTCTTAAAGTTTTCGATCAGCTTCAGCTCTTTTGCGTAAGGCGAATCGTCTCCGTTGCCCATGTCGGGAATAGAAGTGAGCTCCTTGGCCACTGCCATCGCGGGGCCCATGAGGTCGAGCTCGCCTTTCATGGCTTTTTTCAAAAGCATGTCGACGGTGAGCATTCGGTTGATCTCGTTGGTACCTTCAAAGATGCGGTTGATGCGGGCATCGCGGTAGGCGCGTTCCACGCGCATCTCTGCGCTGTAGCCCATCCCGCCGTGAATTTGCACGGCTTCATCGCACACGAAGTCCAAGCACTCGCTACCGAATACTTTCATCATGGCGCATTCTGCGGCGTACTCTTCGATTCCTTTCAGGATGGCATCGCTTCGGTCCATCCCTTCGGCTTCGAGGCTACTGATGGCGTCCTCGATGTTTTGGGTAATTCGGTACGAGGCCGACTCCAGAACGTAGGTGCGTACCGCCTGCTCAGCGAGCTTGTGGCGAATGGCGCCGTACTTGGAAATGGACCTTCCGAACTGGTTGCGGTCATTGGCGTACTTGATGCTGTGGTCGATCGTGTCTTTCATGCCTCCGAGTACCCCGGCCGCCAATTTGATACGTCCGATGTTGAGGATGTTCAGGGCAATTTTGAAGCCCATTCCGCGCTCGTTGAGCATGTTTTCCACGGGTACTTTTACGTCGTGAAAGAAGACCTGGCGGGTTGAACTTCCTTTGATCCCCATCTTTTTCTCTTCGGGGTTGAGTTCGATGCCCTCGTGGCCTTTCTCAACGATAAAGGCGCTGAGGTTTTTGTCGTCGTCGATTTTCGCAAATACGATGAATACGTCGGCGAAGCCCGAGTTGGTGATCCACATTTTCTGACCGTTGATCACGTAGTGCTTTCCGTCGTCGGTGAGCTTGGCTTTTGTCTTGCCGCTGTTGGCGTCCGATCCCGCAGAGGGCTCAGTGAGGCAATAGCAGGCTTTCCATTCGCCGGTGGCCAGCTTGGTCACGTACTTTTCTTTTTGGGCTTCATTGCCGTAGTACAGGATGGGCAGCGTACCGATACCGGTGTGAGCGCCGTAGGCCACGGAAAATGCGTGCCCCGCGCCGAGTGCTTCGGCCGCCAGCATGCTCGACTTAAAGTCGAGGCCCAGTCCGCCGTATTGCTCGGGGATGCTCACGCCGAGTAGTCCGAGCTCGCCGGCCTTGTCGAGGGCCTGCTGCATAAATCCTTCCTCCATGGCATCCATGCGGTCCAGGTTTGGAACGATTTCGGTATTGATAAAATCGATGCACGACTGTGCGATCATTTGATGCTCTTCACTCCACTCTTCGGGGATGAAAATTTCGAAAGGCGCTGTTTCGCGGATGAGGAATTCACCGCCGCGGATGGCCTTTTTGGTTTTTACTTCTGACATGACTTTTAATTTTTTAGATTAATTCAACAATTCAAATACCCCGGCAGCTCCCTGCCCGGTTCCTACACACATGGTCACTATGCCGTACTTGTTCTTTCTACGGCGCATCTCGTTTAAGAGTTGTACACTCAGTTTCGCACCGGTGCAGCCCAGGGGGTGTCCCAATGCGATGGCTCCGCCGTTCACATTCACAATATCGGGGTCTACTCCCAGCTCGCGGATCACCGCCAGTGATTGTGAAGCGAAGGCTTCGTTCAATTCCATCAATTCAATGTCTTTCATTTTCAACCCGGCCTTTTCGATCGCTTTGGGCACCGCGTAAATCGGCCCTACGCCCATGATGCGGGGTTCGAGGCCCGCCACGTGGTAGCTCTTGAGCTGAGCGATGGGGGTGAGGTCGTGATTTTTCATAAAAGCCTCTGATACTACCATCACAAAGGCGGCTCCGTCGGAGGTTTGTGAGGCGTTTCCGGCCGTCACCGTTCCCTTGGCGTCGAATACCGGTCGCAGCCTTGCGAGGGCTTCGAGCGTGGTGTCGCGGCGCGGACCTTCGTCGGTGTCGACGGTGTAGGTTTTGGTTTGGCGCTTATCGTCCTTGAGGAAGATGTGCTCCACTTCGATGGGTACGATGTCCGTATTGAACCGCCCCGCGTCGATGGCCGCAGCGGCTTTTTTGTGAGATGCGTAGGCAAAGGCGTCCTGGTCTTCGCGGCTCACTTTATAGTCATTCGCCACAGCCTCGGCGGTGAGGCCCATGCCCCAGTACCAGTCCGGGTTGTTCTTGCTCACATCGGTGTTGGGCACGAGGCGCCACCCGCCAAATGGAATCGGCGACATGGTCTCCACACCACCGGCGATGATGCAGTCGGACATGCCGCTGTGTATTTTTGCGGAAGCGATGGCGATGGTCTCCAGGCCCGAAGAGCAGTAGCGGTTTACCGTCATGCCCGGCACTTTCTCCGTGTCGAGTCCCATGAGCGAAATCATTCGGCCCACGTTGAGGCCCTGCTCCGCTTCGGGGGTGGCATTTCCCACGATCACGTCGTCGATTTCCTCGGCGGTCACCGACGGGCGGTCTTTCATGATGTGTCTGATCACTTCGGCCGCGAGGTCGTCGGGGCGCTTGAAGCGAAAGAGGCCGCGCGGCGCCTTGCCCACGGCAGTTCTGAATCCTGATACGATATATGCGTTCATGTTATTGTCGTTTTAAGGGTTTTGGCGAATCAGTTGCGGAGTATTTTCCCCTTTTGCACCATGCTTTGGAGGCGTTCGAGGGTTTTGCGTTCGGCGCAGAGTTCGAGGAAGGCCTTGCGCTCGAGCGAGAGCAGGTAGTCTTCACTCACCTCTGTGGGTTCGCTCAGATCGCCGCCGCAGAGCACTTCGCCCAGCTTTTGGCTGATGAGTTGGTCGTGTTCGGAAATGTAATTTCCCGCCAGCATGCTGTTGGCTCCGACGTACACAATTCCGAGGCCTTCTTTTCCGAGCACCTTGATGTCGGTGCGCTTCACGGGCATGGTGTAGCCTTTGTCGGCGAGCATGAGTGCGGAGCGCTTGGCGTAGGCCAGCTGGTCGTCGCGGTTCACCACCACCTCGTCGAGCCCCTTGCGGAGGAGCCCGAGGTCAAAAGCTTCGTAAGCCGAAGTGGACACTTTGGCCTGACCGATGGTGAGAAAGCGGTTTCGCAAGGCATTGGTGCGGATGTCGCCTTCGCTAAAATCGTCGGACGTGCGCAGTGCAAATTCCTTGGTGCCGCCGCCGCCGGGAATCACTCCGACGCCGAATTCCACGAGCCCCATGTACAGCTCTGCGTGGGCCACCACCTTATCGGCGTGGAGGCAAAGCTCGCAGCCGCCGCCCAGGGCCATGTTGTGCGGAGCCGCCACCACCGGAATCGATGAGTAGCGCATGCGCATCATGG
>JAIVHQ010000115.1 GCA_020200995.1 Flavobacteriales bacterium | reverse complement strand
CCGCCGAGAAAGGCGATGGCCGCGAAGAAGTGCTTTCCTTCATCGCCAACATCAACGCCGAAAATGCATAATCGAGCGCTCCCGCTACTGATTTCCGCTGAAATAATGCGGATTGCAAAACATCATGTACACGTTTCGGGTTATATTATTTTAACCTTAGTTTATCTGTGATGAATCGACCTGTGTGGTCTTCCGCTTACCAATTTTTTCTTTCCGAATCCACGCGTGAAAAAGGGGAACGCACCATCGTCGTAATCGCCATCGCGAGCTTCATAATACATTTGACTCTAATCGCCCTGGCCTATTTGGGATTCATTTCGGAAGGCAAATACAGCGACTTTCTGGGCAACCCGATCGTGGCGATTTACACGCCCTTTTCATTTATTCTGCTTTACGAGGTCTATCTTCTGGTGTACTACATCCCCAAGTCCATTACCCGATACATTGGTAAGCAGTATGAGATCATTACGCTGATCATCATCAGGAAAATTTTCAACGACATCAGCAAGCTGGAATTTACCCCCGACTGGTTCACGGTGAAGGGCGACATCCAATTCACCTATGACATTGTCGCTTCGGTCCTGCTGTTCTTTTTGATTTTCGTTTTCTACTACCTCAATAAAAAGCGGCGAAAAATGGTCGTAAAAACGGATGATGAAAAAGGAAAAGTGAAAAATTTTGTCCGCGTCAAGCAAATCATGGCGGGGCTTCTGGTGCCTTTGCTGTTTGTTCTGGCCATTTACAATTTTGGAAGTTGGGTGATAGCAAGTTTCTGGGACAGCGGCGGACCCGATGCCCTCCGCGACGTGAACAACATATTCTTCGAGGAATTTTTCACCGTGCTCATTCTCGCCGATGTTCTTCTGCTATTGTTTTCCTTCTTATATACCGATGAGTTTCATCAAGTGATTCGCAACTCGGGCTTTGTGATTTCCACTGTGCTTATCAAACTCTCATTCGGCCAGGAGGGCCTTACAGGAACAGTGCTCACCGTAATAGCGGTGGTGCTCGGAGTACTGATGCTGTTCATCCACAACAAGTACGAAAGGCTTGGGATGCAGCGGCCTAAGGATTAAGTTTTGAGGTGTGGAAAGTATGCTTATGTCGGGCACCTTCGATGAATCATGCAGCAGTGCGCCCGAATTCGTGTAGGGCTGTTGCGGATGTCCGGCGCGGGAGGTTGAGATGTTAAAGCCTGTAGATGCGGATGATCATCTGCCTCTAAAGTACGGTCATTCCACCAAAACAGCAGACAAGCACACCTTCGCATCCCCCTTTACCCCATTATCCCGGCCTTTTCGGCAAATTTTCGGGCGAATGAACGGATCTCGTCGGCTTCGGGCTTTTTGCCTGTGGCGCGCTCGTAGGTATCGCCCATGGTCATAAAGGTTTGGTGAAAAAACCGCTGCATGTCGAAAATGCTCATTTCCTTGTCCCAAAGATCGATGCGCATGGCATTTTCCTCCTTGCGGTCCCACATGGCCAGCATCACGGCCTTGCACTCGCCGTTTCCGCCACCGTCGCTTGCCTCCCATTTCATGTCGATGGGCACGTGATTTTCGTCAAGGCCTACGTCAATGCGAATTTCGGTCTGTTTTTTTACTTCTTTCTTCATCGTTCAGGTATTTTTTGGCGCGGCGTTTACCTGCCGGGCTTATAGTGTTTTAAAATGCTTCGATCGTCTTGGGACTCCATCAATTGGCGGAGGGTCACATCGGGGTTTTTGTCCATGTACTGCTTCACCATGCGGTAGCCGATCCACTTCCCCACCCCGCCGGGCGATTCCTGCGGCAGGCCGGGCGTAAAAGGGCCATCGTTCATCAATTTGCTGATTTCCATTTTATCGTCCGAGAAAATCATGTCGCGCTCCACGAGGTTTTTCCAAATGTCGTACTCTTTTTCTTCACACCACATCATTTGGGAGTCGCTGTAATTCAGCACACGTTGCTCGCCGTTGAGTTCCAGCAGCACCTTTGTGAGGTAGGTCGCCTTTCCGGCAAAAACAAGTTCGGCAAGGAGGTTCTTGCCCTCGGACTGTTCGCGAAAGCGGTACATAAGCCATCCTCTGAGCGCGTTAGGCACGAGAAATTCGGGCTGCATCTTATCGCGCTTGTATTGGGGAAAAAGGTCGGGCGGAAGTTGATTTACAAATTTGTGGTCGCTACCGGCATACCATTCCAGGCCCACTCCGAGCCATTCATCGGTCGGATAGATGCCCACGTTGAAGCCCGAGTTGTAGGCCGCCAAACGCGGCAGTTCACTTTCGTCAAAAAAGAAGGCGTAGCGTTTCAGCCCGTTTCCGAGCTCCTGCTCAAAAGGACCGAGGTGGGGAAAAACAGTTTCGATGTGCTCCTGCAGGCCTGTCCATACGCGCTCATTGGTGAAGCGCATCAGGAGCGCAGCCGTCATGGGATTGTCGGCCTTGCCGGTGCGCATGATGTCTTCCACATAATCGGCAAAGACGACGCCGTGCTTTTCCAGGAGCGCGTTGTAGCCGGGCAGTGGCGCATCGCGGTCGAGTGCAAACACCTCGCGGTCGAGGCGCTCAAATTCGGCGCGGTATTCAACGTCAGAAAGGTCTGCGTCGAAACGCGTATCAGCACATCCCACGACCGCAATTGCCAAAAAAAGAATACCGACCCGTAGAATCTGTGTCATGGATTAAAATTAATGTACTTTTGACCTGTAATAAAGTCCGCAAAAGTAATGAAAAAGATAGCGATCACAGGAGCATTAATCTGCATGGCCGCAGGACTCAGCTTCGCCCAAGACGCCACCACCACCAGCACATCAGACAGCAAACTGCGCATGGCCATTTCGGCGGCACCCGTATTTTCATGGTTTACCCCCGATGGTGAGCCCAACGCCATCGAAGGTGATGGCTCCAGATTTAGCATCAAATACGGCCTGCACATGGACTTTCAAATGGGAAACAATGCCAACTATTGGGTTTCGACGGGGCTTTTTATGGTGAACACGGGAGGAAGTCTGGTTCACCCTTACGCCAATCGTCGCTCTGAGCAGGGAAACCTCCAGGAGGTAAGACGCAATGTGGATTATCGCCTCAACTACCTGGTCATTCCGATCAATTTTAAGCTGATGACCAATGAGATCGGCTACAACCGTTACTTCGCTCGGGTGGGCTTCGACCTCGGTCTGGCCGTCAATTCCCGCTTTGACAGCGACGATTCTTTTGTTCTTCCGCCGGCAGCCACTGTGTCGAGGGAAAATGCATCATCAGAAGATCTCACCCGATTTTACCGCGCCGCCCTCCACATCGAGGCAGGAATGGAGTACAACATCGGGGGTAGCACAAACATCATGGTCTCACTGGAGTGGAACAACGGTTTAAACAATGTATTCACCAAAGAAAAACGTGCTCCTGTGCCTATTCCTCAAGAAAATGGAGGGGAAAGTGCTAACGTATCCCTTACAGGAGACCGCCTCGAATCAGTGATCAACTACGTCGCCATCAACCTCGGCATCTATTTTTAAACCATCCGCCCCCTCGCCCGTTTAGAAATAAAACGGGATCGAAATGCAAGCAGAGAAAATATCACAACACATTGCGGACTGGCTCCGCAACTATGCCCTATCGGCGGGAGCTAAAGGATTTACAATTGGTGTATCAGGTGGCATAGACTCAGCCGTCACCTCCACACTCGCCGCAATGACGGGACTTCCCGTGCTATGCCTCGAGATGCCCATTCACCAGCCCGAAAGCCATGTGAGCCGGGCCCGTAAACACATCGAGT
>JAIVHQ010000313.1 GCA_020200995.1 Flavobacteriales bacterium | reverse complement strand
CCCCCGTTACGGGGCAGAGCGACGAAGTGTTCTACGGCCGCACCGCCGAATTTATCGAAAAACTGGAGGGACTGTTCAAATGAGAATTCAACTGTTCATATCGGCCCTTTTTTTCCTGGTTCTCTCAGCGCCGTCGTTCGCAGGTGATGTCGGTGAGGCCCGCAGTGCTTTTGAAACAGGCACAGCAGCCTACAGCAGGGGTGAATACCAGGAAGCGCTGACCGCATTTAAAGAGGCGGAAGCAGGTGCCGAGGGATTTGCTGTAAATTTCAACCTGGGAAACACCTATTACAAGCTCAACAAAATTCCGGAAAGCATCCTCTACCTGGAGCGCGCCCTGAAGTTTGATCCTGCCAATGAAGACGCACGCTACAACCTTCGCCTGGCCAATGAACGCATTGCCGACCGCATCGAAAGCCTGCCAAAAACGAAATTTTCGCTCTGGTGGGACGACTTCAGGTTTGGTGTCGGCCCCGACGGCTGGGCATGGATCAGTGTGGGCTTCAGTGTACTCGCTTCGCTTTTGTTTTTTCTTTTCGCTTTTGGCAAAAATCCCGGGTTGCGGCGCTTCGGCTTTTTTATGGGCCTGATTTGCGTCGTGCTCTTGGCAGTGACCATCTCGCTGAGCAGTTCGGCGGAAGAATTTCGCTACAGCCACGTTTCGGCAGTAGTGTTTGCCGACAAGGTGGATGTAAAAAGTGAGCCCCGATCTGAAAGCACCGACGTATTTGTGTTGCACGCAGGCGCACGGGTTTCTCTGCTGCGCAGCGAAGGCGATTGGCACCACATCGAAATAGCCAGTGGCAACAAAGGCTGGATCAAAGGGGAAGACCTCAAGGAGATTTGAATTCCAACCCCACACACCCTAAAAGGATCGTTTGCTGTTCGTTTTCAATTCGTTTGAGGGAAATTCCTTCTGATCGTTTCTTTATTTTGTTAGATTTACAACAATCTTGCAACCGTATTTTTTAATAACAACGATATGAACAAGACCATTCTTTTTGCCATTACTTTGGTTGTGCTTAATTCGGCCTGTACGGGCGTACTCGATCCTGATTCGGATGATTTCATTGTGGCCGGGCACATCGAGAATACCACTTCCGACAAGGTACAGGTATTCATTGGTGACGATGAGTGGGAGTCCGCTGCCATGGGTGAAGACGGGAAGTTTAATCTCCACTTCGATTTTGACGGACCCGCCTACTTCACCGTCACCGACGGGAGGGTTGGCTACAAGGTATTCATGAGTCCCGGCGACAGCATCCACGTATCAGGCGATGCCGAAAATTTTGAAGAGACTGCCGAAGTCACCGGCGATAATACGGAGGAAATAAATTACATCAGGCAAAAAGCGCAGCTTGAAAAAGAAACCGGATTGCACAACATCATGCAACTCATGTCGCGAGAAGCCACAGAATATTTGGCAGCCAAGGACAGTGCATTGAAAGTGATCCGAACGCACTACGAAGAACTGGCTGATAAGGAAGATATTCACCCGGATTTTTTGGCTGCGGAAAATGCGTATTTCACCTACAGCAGCTTACTGCTGGACAGGATGTACCCGATGTACCACGGCTATGTAACTCGCAAAGACCCTGAGACTGTAGCACCGCCGCGCAAGAGTGTAGAAGATGAAATTGCGATGCTGCCCAAAACGAATAAAACACTCCTGCTTTGTGAACCCTTTGTGGAGCTCATCGAGTTTGAAATCATGAGACTCTCCGAGTCCATTTTAAAGTCTGACACCACTGTGGAGCCGACCTTGGAAACCTACGCCGACATTTCGTGGCGCGCCACCGACTCCCTCCTGCCCGAACCCGATATCAGGGACTTCTTTCTCTTTCAAAGACTGCGCGACGAGATGGATGCAAAAGGTGCATGGAAAGTGGAAGACCGCCTGGCCCGCTTTCGCGAAATGAATGACAACGAAGAATATGAACGTCGCCTGAAAAAAATTGAAGAGAAGTGGGATCCCCTGAAGCCCGGCAGCGATGTTCCCGATTTCACTTTTGCCGATATTGATGGCGAGCCCGTGCAGCTCTCAGATTTTCGAGGTCAGCTTGTTTACATCGACATTTGGGCCACCTGGTGCGGGCCTTGCATACAAGAGCACCCGCATTGGGACAACCTCAAAGCCGATTACAGTGAGCATCCTGTGGCCTTCCTGACTGTGAGTGTAGACAACAGCCCCGAGACCTGGGTCAAAATGGTGACAGACAAAGGCATGGACGGAAACCAGCTCTACGTCGAAAATGCATGGAAATCGGACATTGCCAAACACTTCCTCGTGAATTCCATTCCGCGGTTTATATTGCTCGACACCGAAGGTAAGGTCATAGACCCCGCCGCCGAGCGGCCTTCAGGCAATATTCGTGAGACCCTGAACAAGCACCTCTCCGAAGGCTTGAGCGCCTCTCGCTGAAGCATTAAAATTCAATCACCACACCGATACTCGGGAGGAAAGTGCCCACAGAATTGGGAATACTGCTGAGTAGATACCTTGACGGGTCGTCGGGATTCACTACAGGAGAGCCGCCATTGTCGCGTTCCACATCGACGAAAGGCTCCAGCTCAAACTGATTGTTGGTCACATTCTCGATGTCGATGTACAAATTGAGCGACCACTTGTCGAAGAAGTATTTCTTGTCGAGGCGCACATCGATTTGATACACGTTGGGATTTCGGAGGGTGTTGAGGCGATCGAAATCAAACACCCCCTGACCGCGCACATCCCAAACCTGACGCAGTGAGGTAACCTGCCGATCGAATGGTGTGAAAGGGGTTCCACCGAGAGCTCGCAGGCGTGTTCCAAACTCCCAGTTCTTTTTGAATTTCTTTCCGGCGGTGATGCTCAATATGTAGCCATTGTCCCAGGTAGAAGGCGCAAAATCACCGTCCAAATCGCTGAACTCACTGCGCACCAAAGTGAGGGCTGCGATGCCGTAAAGGCCCTTGTAGAGTTTGCGCTGCACAAGGAATTCGACCCCGTAGGCCCTGCCCTCTCCGATCGAGCGCACGGGCTCATTGCCGATCACGCCAAAGTCAGCGCCCTGGTTGGCGAGCGATATGCCATCGCGGAGGCTGAAGGGGTAATTGTCGTAATCCTTGTAAAATGCCTCCACCGATACTTTGGTGTTTTTCGGAAACACGTATTGAAAACCTCCCACAAGGTGGTCGTTGGTAATGTACTTGATTTGATTGTCTCGGTTTACAAGGCTGCCCGTCTCGTCGCGAAAGCCAAATACGGTGTATGGCGGCAATTGGAAGTAGCGGCCCACATTGGCATTGAATGTAAGCTCAGGGGTGATATTGTAGGACAGTGAAAAACGCGGCGATAATTGCTCAAGCGGATTGCCCATGGACGAGACGAAGTTGTTCCAATCGCTGCGCAGGCCCAATGAAAGGAGAAGGCGTTCCTCAAAGATGGTGCGGCTCACCGAACCGAAGAACCCGAAACGTTGGAAACGGATCTGTGAGTCAAAATCGATGGTACGAACGTCGCCACCGGGCACGCTGATTCTGTTGAAGGTTTCGGACGTAAATGTGATGTCTTCCGCATTCACACCGAGATTGATGCGGTACGCGTTTCGCCGCTCTGTATGCTCGAGGCGGAGCTTGTTCTCTATCTCTTCCGAGGCGTAATTCAGAATGAGGTTTGAAGGATCGGAGTCGTCATTGTTTTCGTACTTGATCGCAGTGTTTCGCAGGTGGGTGCGGCTCACCACCACATTCTGGAAGCCCCTTTTGGAAAAGTGCTTGTAGTTAGCCCCTACGGTGTAATTCC
>JAIVHQ010000114.1 GCA_020200995.1 Flavobacteriales bacterium | reverse complement strand
AAATAGGGCTCCCCAAACATCAGCGTCTTCACCACTGGCAGCAGCTTCATGCTCACCATCCCGTAAGCCGCGTGATCCAATTCCACCTTCTGCAGGCTCTCACGATGCCACGCGCGTCTCCGGAACCCTTCAGAAAGGCCACCTATGCACAAATAGCGTTTTCATATCTTTACCTTGCGATGCATCCACTTATCGAAAATAACATTGCTGAAATCTCCCGCTTGTGCAAAGAGTACAAAGTGCGCTCCTTAGCACTGTTCGGCTCGGCGGCTAAGGGTGGAATGAATAAGGAGAGCGACCTGGACTTTCTGGTAGAATTTTCCGAAGATTTGGATTTATTGGATTATGCTGACAATTATTTCGATTTTATTGAAGCATTGGCAAAACTGACGGGCAGAAAGATTGACCTGCTCTCTGTGAATGCGTTAAAAAACCCTGTGCTCAAGCAGGAAATCTACAATACCAAGATTGACCTGTATGCAGCCTGAAGTGCTCAAGTACTTATTGGATATTGAGAGCATCATCGGTGAAATAGAGTCTCTAAAGCAGCGCGTTGAAGACAATTACGTACAGTTTTCCCGGGATATCTTATTACAAAGGGCTGTGGAGCGCGATTTAGAAATTATTGGAGAGGCTGTTTGAAGGCTTTTGTCCATTCAGCCTGAAATTAAAATTTCATCAGCTAAGAAAATCATAGGGCTCAGAAATATTATTTCGCATGCCTACGACTCTGTAGAGCCGGAACTTATTTGGGCCATCATTCAAAGGGACATTCCTGCGCTGTCTAAAGAAGTCCAAACGATGCTGAAAGGCTGAGCACTGATTTGGTCAAGCAGCCAGAAAGTAGAATAGGGTTGTAGATACCCTGATCAAAATATTTTGGCGTTGCAATCGGGCGGCTCAGAACTACCCCCTCTTCCACACCGGCACCGTACTACAAGGCTCCCCGAACATCAGCGTCTTCACCACCGGAAGCAGCTTCATACTCACCATGCCGTAAGCTGCGTGGTCTAATTCCACCTTTCCGCAGCCCTTTACGATCACCCGCGCGTCTTGGTATTGCGATACATCCATGGCTTCGATGTTGCGGAGCACGTGGGCGTTGATGTAGGCTGCGGGCGTACCGAAATGCACCCCGGCGGCGTGGCACGGCCACGTGCTTGCCGGCGTAGGCGCTCCAATCGTGCTCCTTCACCCATGTGCGAAAATCTTTTTCCTTGAGCACCATGCCCTCCCACAGTTGGGGGGCGATGTCGAGGGAGGTGATTTCAAAATCGGGCAGGAGAGTCTCCAATTCCAGGAGCACGAGGCTGCTGGAGGCTACTTTGTTGATGATGGGTTGGTCGTCGGTGGCGCTCATGGCGTACGGGGGTTTTGTCACAAGAAGCCCAACTCCAGCTGGGCCTCTTCGCTCATCATGTCCTTATCCCACGGCGGGTCGAAGGTGATGTCGACAGTAGCTTTGCTCACGCCTTCTACACTCGCCGCTTTCTGCTCCACCTCGGCGGGCAGCGACTCTGCCACGGGGCAGGAGGGACTGGTGAGGGTCATGGCGATTTTCACCTCGCCTTCATCGCTGATGTCGATGTTGTAGATCAGTCCGAGTTCGTACACGTCCACCGGTATTTCGGGGTCGTACACCGTCTTCAGGACGTCGATGATGGTATTTTCCAATGCGCGTTTGTCCATGTTTAGCTGTGTTTGGCTTGGAGTGCAAGCGCGTAGTATTTCATTTGTTTGATCATAGATACCAGCCCGTTCGATCGGGTGGGTGAGAGGTGCTCCCTCAGCCCGATGCGGTCTATAAAACCGAGATCGGCTTTCACGATCTCCTCGGCGGGTTGGTTGTTGAGCACGCGAATCATCAGGGCGATGATGCCCTTGGTGATCACGGCGTCGCTGTCGGCGGTGTATTTCACCGTGCTGTTGTTCGCGTCGGCGTGGAGCCATACGCGGCTTTGACAGCCCTTGATGAGGTTCTCATCCACCTTGTGGGCCTCGTCGATCAGCGGCAAGGACTTCCCGAGGTCGATCAGGTGCTCATACTTGTCCATCCACTCCCCGAGCATTTCAAATTCCGATTCGATTTCGGCTTCTATGTCTGCAATCTTTTCGGCCATTACTTCAGCATTTTCGCGGCGCGCTTCACGGCGGCCGTCAACGTGTCGATGTCTTCATAAGTGTTGTACACCGCAAAGGAGGCGCGCACCGTTCCGGGGATGCCGTACTTGGCCATCAGCGGCTGCGTGCAGTGGTGTCCCGTGCGCACGGCCACGCCCATTTTGTCGATGATGGCGCCCATATCGTAAGGGTGGGTGCCGTCCACGAGGAAGGAGATTACACTCGTTTTTTCCTCGGCAGTGCCGAAAAAGCGGATGCCTTCCACCTCGCTGAGCTGTTCGGTGGCGTATTCGAGCAGGTTTTTTTCGATGGTTCGAATTTTGTCGTGCCCCACGCCGGCCATCCAGTCGGCGGCAGCTGCCATGCCGATGGCGCCCGCAATGTTGGGCGTACCCGCTTCAAATTTGAAGGGCAATTCGTTGTAGGTCGTCTTTTCAAAAGTCACGTCCTTGATCATCTCGCCCCCGCCCTGATACGGCGGCAGCGCTTCGAGTTCCGCTGCTTTTCCGTAAAGGATTCCCATGCCCGTGGGGCCGTACATCTTGTGCGCCGAGAGGGTGTAAAAGTCGCAGTCGATATCCCGCACGTCGATGTGCCCGTGTGGAGCGCCCTGCGCGCCGTCTACCAGCACTTTGGCGCCGAATTTATGTGCAGCTTTTGCAATTTCCTTCACGGGATTCACCGTGCCGAGGGAGTTGGAGATGTGCACCACGCTCACCATTTTGGTGCGCTTGTTCAGCTTTGCATAGAAGTCTTCCATCACCAGCTGTCCCGACGCATCGGTGTCCACCACCACGAGGATGGCCCCGCTTTGTTCGGCGGCCATTTGCCAGGGCACAATGTTGGAGTGGTGCTCCATTTCTGAAATCAGGATCTCATCGCCGGGCCTCAGCACGGAGCGCGCCATGCAGTTCGCCACGAGGTTGATACCGTCGGTGGTGCCTTTCGTAAAAATCACTTCCCGCGTTTCGGCGGCGTTGACGAAGGCACGCATGGTCTCCCGCGCGGCCTCAAATTTTTCGGTGGCGAGCTGACTGAGAAAGTGCACGCCCCGGTGCACATTGCTGTGCTCGTTGTGGTAGTACCGGTCGATCGCCTCGATCACGGCATCCGGTTTTTGCGATGAAGCAGCGTTGTCGAGATACACCAAAGGTTGCCCGTTCACCTTTCGGGAAAGGATGGAAAATTCGGCCCTCAGGGCTTCGTTGTTCAATGCTGTTTTCTCTTTCACTGCTTCTATCATCACGATTGCTTTAATCTATTTTCTATGTTCACATCAATCAAATCTCGCACTTCGTCGTTCACCATTTCGGCGAGCACATCTTCTGCGAAAGCTGTAACAAGCATGCGCCGCGCAGTGTTTTCGGAAATGCCTCGGGTGCGGAGGTAAAACATCGCCCCCTCGTCCAGCTGACCCGTGGTGGAGCCGTGGCTGCACTTCACATCGTCGGCGTATATTTCGAGCTCGGGCTTCGAGTTCATCACCGCGTCGTCGCTCACCAATATGTTGCCGTTGCTCTGAAAAGCGTTTGTCTTTTGCGCGTCTTGTCGCACGAATACTTTTCCATTAAAGACGCCCACAGCCCTGTCCAGCAGCACACCGCGGTACAACTCGTTCGAGTCGCAATGGGCCACTTCGTGATCCATGATTGTGTGGTTGTCCACGTGCTCGGTCTCGTTGGGCATGTAGAATCCGTGAAAATTGCCCGTGCTTCCCTGTCCGATGATGCGCGCATTGGTGTTGTTGCGCGTCCATTTCCCGGAAAGGGTGAAGTTGTTGTGGGTGAACACGGCGTCGCGACCAACGATGGCGTTCACTTCCTGCATGTGAAAACTCCTCGGCGTACCGAATTGCAGCACGTCCATTCCGAGGCGGGCGTTGTCGTCCACCCGAATTTCATAAGCCGCATTGGCAAAAGTGTTGCCCTGGTGGATGTGCATTTCCGTGATCTTCAGGTCTCCGCCCGATTTCACATGGATTTCATTGCGCGGTTGCGCCGCGGTGAGCTCGCCCGTGTAGATGTGGAAAATGTAGAGGGGCGCCTCGGCCACCTCATTTTTCTCGAGGCTCACACACACTCCGTCTTGCGGGTAGGCCGCATTGAGGGCGGCAAAGGCATCGGTGAGGTGGGCGGTCGATTTCGCGAAGGGGTTTTCCTTGTCGGTGTTTTCCTTTCCGGAAAAAGGCAGCACCCGCAGCTTATCCGACGCGGGGACTTTGCTTTGCTCGGGAAGGTACTTGCCGTTTACAAACACCATTCTGAACGGAAATTTTTCGAGGTCGACGGGCAGTTTTTCAAAAGCCGTTTCTTCGCTGAACTTCCATTCCTTGTTGGCGATTTGTCCCGTCCTTGTGTATTTCCAGGCCTCCGCTTTGGTGGTCGGAAATTCCAGTCCCGGAAGGGCTTCGCGCGCTTGGGCCGTGCGGCCGTTGCCCGCGTCTGCCTTATGCGCATAGTGCGCCTCCAAGCCTTGGGCCACTGTTCCGAGTTTCGTTGTTTTTGTCAGGGTTTCTGCGCTCATGCCGACACGGTATCTCTTTCGTTCTTAATCCAGTCGTAACCTTTCTCCTCGAGTTCGAGGGCCAGATCCTTTCCGCCCGTTTTCACGATTTTGCCATCGTAAAGCACGTGCACAAAGTCGGGGACGATGTAGTCCAGCAAGCGCTGATAGTGCGTCACCACGATAAAGGAGCGGTCTGCGGCGCGGAGCTGGTTCACCCCGTTGGCCACAATGCGCAGGGCGTCGATGTCGAGGCCGCTGTCGGTCTCATCGAGTATGCCGAGCTTGGGCTCCAGCATGGCCATTTGGAATATTTCGTTTCGCTTTTTCTCACCG
>JAIVHQ010000312.1 GCA_020200995.1 Flavobacteriales bacterium | reverse complement strand
TCATTCACATCATTCGCGATGGCCGCGATGTGGTGCTTTCGCGGCACCCTACCGACAAGCAGCGCTACTGGGTGGACCCGGAGCGCTGGGTAAACGATGTACGCATCGGTCTGAAGTTTAAGGACCATCCAAAGGTGTTTACATTGAGATATGAAGACCTTGTGGATGACTACTCCGCAAGCATCCGCCGCATCGGCGATTTTTGTCAGTTGCCGCTCACCCCCGAGTGGGAAAATTGGTTTGAGCACACCACCGTAAAGCGCAATGTGGCCTACAGCGACGGTGTGCAAAAACTTCACAACAGCTCAGTCGGCAAGTGGCGTCAGCCAAAGCACGCCGAGCGTGTGGCCGAATTGATGGCCTATCCCGGCGCGGCAGAATTGCTGGCAGAATTGGGGTACGGGGAGTAGGTGGGGGGGTTGTTTTAAACCTGAGTTTGGTTATTAATCTGTGGTTTAGACATTCAAATAATTATAAAGGGCATCTCGCTTTTTTCGGAAAATCCTGTAGCGAATTGTACCTGTGCTTATCGACATCAGTTCAGGAAAACCGCTCGGGCCGTTGCGCGTTCTCATTCGTTTTGATTTAAACTGTTCATTCATAAGTGATCAGAGTTTTTAAATTGGATTGTATATTTGACGCAGTAAGATTAGCGAACCAATCAATTCAGGTGATGAAAACCTCGGCCTTTGTGGCGATATTCATTTGCGCTGTAGCTTTATTGAGCTCTTGCTCAGCTTTGGTAAAGACCAAAAACCATTATTGCCTTGAGTCAATTCATGGAGGCAACACCGTAGAGGCGAATCACGAAGCCAAAGATTATTGTTCAGAAACAGGATATGCCAGCAATGGCATGGTCAATCAACCGAGGGTTTATGCCATTACCTGCAGCAATGATGATGCTGTGCCCTATGATTGGCGAGAGACCAAAATTCACGGCGGGGAGCTGACCGCGGTTGGTCTTGCAAAATCAAACAATACTCACACCGGAGGTGCCGCCCGCATGGGATATGAAGTTTCCTCCGCTTCGAAAGTGAACGTCCTGCCTAATACCGGATCATCAAAAGCCATGCGTGACGTAGGACGAGGATTTCAGCCCCTCGGTGATTCGCAAACGGAAGATGATTATTATTCCAAATATGCAGACAGCTCTGAAGAGAGTCCCTGGGTTCTGTTTTCCGCAGGCATCGCATACAGTCGCAGGCTGACCGGTCGCAGTGCCGGATTTTCTATTGGCCCGCAAAATTTTCACACTGACCCGCGAAACGGATATGCCTTCGGGGCCGATATAGGTCTCAGGATTTTTGATAGACTTTATTTGGGGCCGCGGTTTGACCGCTTCATGTCGAGCAGAAGTGCGCAGATATCAATATATACCGTAAGTAATGGAACGTTCACAGGCGATATCAAGGAGGATGTAGGGATAAACTTTTTTGCCCTACAGCTTGCATACGTGATGAATATCCGCGGTGGACGCAGCAGCCTGACCATGGCCTGTGCCACAGGATACATGCATTACAACATGTCAGGTATAGCTGCCTTTTACCGCAATGGTAACCGCCCCGAATTCCTGCCGTTTTCGTACACGGGCGGTAATATTGGAATTCGCCTGTCGGGCGGCTATGACATTCGATGGTCGAGCGACACGAAACTCACCCTGGGCTTCGGCGTGGCATCAGCGACTGTTATGGAGCTGGAAGAGAACATCGACGGTGTTAAGAATACGAGGAATTTAAAGTATGATGATCTTGAGAGCCTCTTGCGACTGGATTTGGGCGCTGCTTTTACATACTTTTTTTAGAACTGGCGTGTTTTTCGTTCCGACGTTTTGTGTTTCATCTGCCCGTGGTGCACTCCAATGGACCATGCAATTAGCTTAGTTTAAAGACTTTTTCCGAGGAGTTGCGAGTAGATGGAAGAGACAGACAATATTTATAGTTTGTTGATACACTCAATTGGCTGAATCAGATAGTTTATTAGCTGGTCTCCGGACCAAGTCCTTGGATCAGGCCAATGGCATGACTGTTGACATGATGGGAGACATGAGAACGCGCGTTAAAGACGGCCACGCTTTTGAGTCTGTCAAGAAATTCGAGTGTCTGGTCTTTAGGGTTCGATAGCAAGGCTTGCGAAGGCCTCAAAGCCGGAGTTTACAGGTGGTAAATGAGGATTTTGGGGCCGAGCATAACGCGGCTATCGGACTCTAAAGACAGACTACTTAGCCTCAAGATGGGATATGGCATCCACAGGGCAAATATCCTCACACATCATGCAGGCGATGTCGCAGGGCTCATCCACGGCGATGGTGTCGAAATCGCTGACGAAGCCGGCCTCGTGCGGGCACACCGCAATGCACGCCGCGCAGTTGATGCAGGCGTTTCGGCTCACGTCGAATATCACGGGGCTTTTCATACTTTCTTGAATTCGCTATCGGGGCTGAAGTAGTTGCGCATGGTGTCGTAGAGCATTTCGTCCTGCCGCTCGAGGTCATTGATGTTGAAAATGTCGCGCTTCACTTTGTAGAGTTTCCACATTTGGTTGCCCACCGCCTCGAGCCATGCATCCTGATACCCGGCCATGCGCCGTGCTTCGTGGGTGCTGTTTTCATGAAAGTGGTCAATGATAAACTGCCCCGCCACCATGCCTCCACTAAGGGCCGTATGGATGCCGCCGCCTGTGATGGGATTCACGTGTCGTGCCGCGTCGCCCGTGAGGATGAGGTTGTCGGCGTACTGCCGCTTGAGGGGCGCCGCGAGGGGTACGCCGCCGCCTTGTACTTCGAGTATTTTGGCCTTCCGGAAACGGTGTGAGAGGAAGGACTTTTTGATGAAATCGTCGAGGTGCTGCTGTGCCGTTCGCTTGGTGTACGGGGCGATAATTCCCAGGCCCACTTCGGCGTAGCCGTGCCCTTTCGGAAATACCCATCCATAGCCGCCCGGCGCCGTTTGGCGGCCCGTGATGAGCTCGAGGAGTCCGTCTGTTTCCACGCCGTCCACGATCAGTTGGAGACAGCTCGCGAGTTCTGTGATTTTGATGTGGGTCTGCAGTCCCGCCCATTTTCCCACCTGCGAGCGGAGTCCGTCGGCACCCACGATGACCTTTGTCTTTACTTTTTTCACTTCGCCGAAGTGGCTGATGGAAACCACCACATCGTGGCCCGATTTCTCATAGCCCAAAGCCTCTGCTTTCAGCCACGCCTCGGCGCCGGCGCGCTGTGCCCGGGTGTAGAGGTAGCGGTCGAACCGCCGCCGATCCACCACATAGCCCAGCGGATTGCGGCCTTCGCCCGTGCCGTAAGTTTCAGGTTTCAGCTTCCTGTAGTCGATGGGGGTTTCATCGCCTTTGCCGTTCATGATTTTGAAGCCGTACACGGCCTCGTGGATAAATTCGGGATCGGGATCGATGTCGTTTTCGATGAGGGCGTGCCTGCTCACTGCTCCGCTGCACTGAATGGGAGCGCCGAGTTCCTGCCGCTTGTCGACAATCAGCACGGAGTGGCCCGCCTGCGCCAATTTGCGGGCTGCGGTGCACCCGGCGGGGCCGGCGCCAATGACTACGACATCTGTCTCTTCCAATTTAGTAACGGATTTATTATGAAAGGCTAACATCAACAGTGGGGTATTGTTGATGAAAGGCAAAGATAGGGGTGCAAATTGACGATGGACTGCAGCACCGTGATTTGTGTCCATCACGAGGATCCGGTGGCTGAGCCGTTTCATACAGCCATGCCCGCCGCTTCCGTCTCAGCGACTCAGGGTTTCACGGAAGCTCACGAAAACCCTGGTAAGCTTTCACAAATTGAGCAATTCAGTATTCCGCTTTGTTGCTTCCCGCCCATACAAA
>JAIVHQ010000113.1 GCA_020200995.1 Flavobacteriales bacterium | reverse complement strand
CTAATAAGCCGCACGTCTCCGATGGGCATTCGCCCTTCGGAAAATTAAATCGCGAATCGTCTGTATATCAATCGATACTCCGCTGCATCATGCCTTAGGCTTGATCTTCGATTAGTAATGCTGCGGAAGATCATTCCGAAATCCCTTTGAAATTCGGGCTTTATCATAATAGTTCCGAAGGGCACATGCCCATCGGAGCATTTTTACTGTGAGTCAATTACATCAATCAAATAATGCCTCAATAGACCGCAACGCTCCGATGGGCATGCGCCCTTCGGAAACTCAAAACGAGAATCCTACACAGTAAATGTCAACCGAAAATGATTCAAACTAAATATTTAGTTATGTAAATGATTTACTTACCTTAGCTTTCGCACCACAAACCAAAACAGCACTTTCCGATGACTTCTTCCACCAATATCCACCTCTGTCACAATTTCCGTCGGGTCTTCTCAACGGTTTTGATTTTCGCAGCATTTCTCATTTCGCCCCGGCTGCACGGCCAACAAGACTCCCTCTCCGCCCTTTTTGCGGAAGCGATGGCTCACTACCGCACCGCCGAGGCCGTAGACATAGGCGAGCAGCGGCTCGCAACCGACAGCAGCGATCAATCGCTCATGCTCGACCTGGTGTCGGCATACAGCCTGGCCGGCATGCGCGAGGAAGCCGTGAGCTGTCTCGAATCGGTTCTGGCGCGCGACAGCACACGCGCCCTGCTGTGGTTCAAACTGGCCCGCCTGCTAGAAAATGACGACAACCCGAAAGATGCGGTCCAGGCTTACTATGCGCTTTTCAAAAACGACAGCACCAACAGCTATTTTTACGGAAGGGCTGCCGCATTTTCGCGAAAAATCGGGTACATGTGGCTGGCCACAACTTGGTATGAGAAAGTCATCGGGCTCGACCCCGACAAAGTGGAACCCTACCTCGCCAAAGCCGAGACACAAATGGAAATGCGCGCCTTCTACCCGGCCGATCAAACCATAGCCCGTGCTTTGAAAATCGATTCCCTCCATCCACGCACCCTCTTTCTCGCGGGCAAGTCCGCCAACCTGCAGCAAGACCACGCCGACGCGGACTTCTATTTCAGCAAACTCTTCGCACAGGGTGATGGCTCGGCGCTCGCAGCCCGATATTACGGCCTCAGCCTTTACTATTTGAAGCGCTACCCCGAAGCCATCGACATGATGCAAATGCTGATCGACGAAGCTCCCGACCTCGACTTCCCATACTACTACCGCGGACTCTGCTACCGCGAGACGGGGCAAGATGACCTTGCCGAAGAGGCATTTCAAAAAGCCATCGACCTGATTCAAAAAGACAACCTCGCCACCTACCACGAGCAGCTCGGGCTGCTGTATCAATCGCAAAACAAGCACAGACAAGCCATCCACCACCTGCAAACTGCGCGCAACCTCGGCGAAGACCCCCACCGTATTTACCACCTCGCCATCAGCTACGAAGCCTTCTACGCCGATAAGTCAGTGGCCCTGCGCACCTATGAAGCCTACCTCGAAACGGCCGATAGCACCGCCGAGGCGCGCACAAATTACGCCCGCAGCCGGCGCGATGCACTCTTGAAAGAAGCACATTTTCAACAAGGCAATTAAGGAATGGGAAACACCTCTTTTCATTGATTTTTCGGCACGGGGCATTTCGCACTCATCCCGTTTTACAAACACCGGAGAGGACCTCTCCAATTTTGACAGGGCCGGTGTTACCTTGTACCACGCCATAATATTGTGCGCGCCGTACTCTAGATTTGGACGCCCTTCAGCCCGCAGGATTCAATGCAATAAAAAAGCCGGAAATCCTGTGCGGATTTCCGGCTTTTGTATGCAATCACTTTACAAAATTTATTCCTTCACAAGCTTGTTGACATAAGTCAGGCCGCCTGCAGTAATTTGTACCACATAAACGCCTGTTTGAAGCCGGTTGACATCGAGGGCATACATTTCGCCCGATTCAGCATTGACATTCTTTTCAAGTACCCGTTTGCCGGTAAGATCGAACACCTGTACCTGCATGTCAGGCATTCCGGTTTGTGGAAGTACTATTTGAACGACGCCTGCACTCGGGTTGGGAAAAATACTCAGCAATTGAACACGGCTCTGCGATGTAGAAACCACATCGCCATCTTCCGATTTGATAAGACCTGCCCGTGAATTGTCGCCCTTGTAAGCATTGAAATACACGTTTTCAGGGATGTACTCAAAGCCCAGGTCAAAAGCGGTGATGAAGATACTGTCAGGCATAGCTCCAAAATTTTGGGTGTACGACAAAGCCGACAAATCAAAGTTTCCGTCGTTGTTAATGTCACTAAGGAGCGCTGAATTCAAAAAAGTAAGACCTTTTGTTCGCAGCGGAAAACCATCCAACTCACCTGAGCCATCCATAGGATAGGCATGAATAAACCCGCCTTCATCGCTAAATACGTTGCTCGTGAATATCAGATCTACGACGCCATTGTTATCGATGTCGGCAATGGTGATTACCCCTTCGTTGCCGCCAAACTTCTCAATTGGGAAATTGGGCAGGTCGGAACCATCCGAATTAAATCCGAACATCACTTCAAGAGGACTTTCCTGACTGGTATTGGGATTGCCCATAAAAATATGGTAATCTCCTTCACCATCCGCATCGTAAATCGAAGGCGGTGAGTAGGTCCATCCCGATGCTTCAACCGGCCAGCCTTCCAGGTATTCTCCATCGGCATCTATCACAAAATACTCGGGATTCTCGCCGTGTCGACTTCCTACAATTTCGTATTTTCCATCGCCTGTAATGTCAACGAGTAAAGGCGATTGGTAAGAGAGGCTGGAGGGAGATGCGGAAATTTGGGGAAATCCTTCCAGTAATTGGCCATTAGCATCGTATGCGCGCACGGCACCATCAGAGGAAGTGCCCGCAATAACATCGACAACACCGTCGCCATTAATATCACCAATGGATGGAGTAAAGGCCGGATTGGCAGATATTTCTATCGGCCAACCTTCGTTCAGAGGCTCTCCATCCATTTTCACAACACGGATGTAGCCTACACCGGCAACAACGCGTTGGGTTGATACAATTTCCATGATTCCATCGCCATCCACATCACCCACAGCAGGTGCATTCAGCATCCATTGATCGTTGAAATTGATTGGCCAGCCTTCTGCCTCTACTCCATTCGCATCGAGAAGATGCACCCTCCCAAATGATTGTAAAGCGGCAAGACCAACTGTATTTACGACGATTTCAAGGTTCCCATCGCCATTCATATCTGCAATGGCAGGTGGCAGTGTAATAACGCCGGTCAATAGCTTCTCCCACAGGATATTTCCGTCACCCTTAAGGGCGTATATGGTTTTGTCAGCACCAAAGATAACTTCCTCCTGCCCGTCATTGTCGAGGTCGGCGAGGGTTAACCCCCTTGTGTTCTTAAATGTGGAATTGGCCGGAACTCCGAAGGGGAAACCTTCAAGTATGGTAATTTCACGAGAGCTGTTGAGCATGGATGCCGGAATGGTGTAATTGCGTAATTCAATTTGACCATCAGCATTTAGTGATGCCTTTTTTCCGGCCTCTTGTGCTTCCGCAAAAAGCATTGAAACAGCCATTGCTGCCGTAAGAAATAATGTTTTTTTCATAATTCACTCTTGATTTAAATTTTTCTGTTGAAAGCCCCAAAATAGATAGTATTTCTCAATATAGCATGAAAAAAAAAACTGCAGTTAGCCATTTTAAGGCATAATATTTACATGCATTCTCAGGTGATTTTAGTAAGCTCTCCAAAATTATCTTGGGCGGTTTTTATAAAAAAAATGTGATTATGGACATTAAAACCACTGAAAAAAAGGAACCAAGAAGG
>JAIVHQ010000311.1:2754-6604 GCA_020200995.1 Flavobacteriales bacterium | reverse complement strand
GGAAAAAAATGCTTTAAATAGGTTACGAATCGGATTTTGACTCCATTAATAAGCATGAAGACCATCAAAACAACCATCATTGCAATTCTATTGGCCTCAGCCGGATCTCTCGCCGGTCAGCAGGAATTTGATCAAACGGCATACCTTTATTCCGCCGGGAGCAAAACATCTGTTTCCACGAAGTCTGTTACCGTGAAAGAAAACTACTCTGCAAAGGCGGAATTTACACTGTCATTTTCTCAAGCTGCAAGCGCGTTTGGAAATGCCAACTTTGAGCACGCTGCGAAGTTGTATGAGTCTGCTGCAGCGCTTTCTCCGCGATCGATTGAATCGCATGTCGGAGCGGGCGTATCGCGTTACCTTTCCGGAAATAACGCATTGGCGCGCATCCATTTCATTTCGGCGCTCAAGCTGGATCCCGATCACGCTGAAAGTCATTTCGGCCTTGCCAGGGTGCAGATTGAAACAGGTGACTTTGCCGATGTTTGCGAGCACCTCAGGTATGCCGTTGCGGGTGGATTAGAAGAGGCTCGAGCTGTGATGGATCAATATTGCGACGAGACACAGGCTGAGGCCAGAGGTGATTACCGCGATTTTTGATTCCCTTTCGCGAACAGCATTCTTCCATCGTTGTTAGTTTTCCGATATAGCCGATACTTGTGTAGATTTGGCTTCTGACGGAAATTTAATTGAAATGACGAGTAGACTTATTGGCAATGCCCTTGTAATTGCGATGTTGATGATGATTGTGGTGGGTTGCAACCCGCCTGTGCCGAGCGAAAAGGGAACGGAATTTCCCTCCACGGATCAAATGCGGGAAAAAGGCCCTGTGCAAGCATACGAGCGCATGCTACGCTTGCGTGTAAACAGGCAGGGAAAAGTGCACTACGCAGGCATCCGCAGCGATAGTGCACCCCTCACAGATTATCTGGCCTACCTCGACGAAAAATTGCCATTACTCGGCGAAGCTCCCGAAGCAGCTCAGCTGGCTTTTTGGATTAATTATTTTAATGCGGCCGTTCTGAGGCTCATCTTGGAGCATTATCCCGTGGTTTCGGTTCTCGAAATAGGTGCCGCAATATCAGATGTGAACCGAATTAATTACGACTCCTTAAACCGCAGCCACCCCAATCATCCTTTTGATATGGTGATTGCTGAGGCAGGCAACAAAAAATTGTCTTTACGCCTCATCCGCGACAGCATTATCCGCGGACAATTCAATGAGCCGCGCGTGCATTTTGCCCTGGTGGACGGCACGGCATCTTCCCCCCGATTGCGCCGTCAGATATACGTCAGTGAAAATCTCGGCAATCAACTTGACGCCGCAGCCAAAGAATTTTTCGGACAGGCGGAGAAGAATGTGCTTAACCCGACCAATCCAAAATTATCTCCGCTTATGCGAAAGTATCGGCCCGATTTCGGACCCGACGAGGGCAGCACAGTGGACTTTGTCAACCAATACATTCCCATCCGCATTCGCCCCGACGCTGAGGTTACTTACCTTGACTTTGACTGGCGATTGAACGGTTATTGAAGAGTTTAAAAAGTAAAATCACCTGTTCAGGTAGGACGAATACATCCAGACCAGTTTTTCCTGCTCACGGATATAATCGCTCATAAGGGCATTGGTTCCTTCATCGTCGGCGTCGTCCGAAAACTCGAGAATATCCCGCTGACGGGTGATTATTTTTTCAAAACTGTCCAAAATGGAAGCCACGCATTCCCGTCCTTCCGAACTATTCTTCACGGCCTTGACATTGGCAGATGAGGTATAATCCTCAAAGGTATGGAGAGGCGTTTTTCCCAAAGTGAGAATGCGCTCAGCCACTTCATCGATTTTTACCAAGAGGTCGGTGTAGAGCTCTTCAAACTTATCGTGAAGTTCAAAAAACTTTTCCCCTTTAATGTTCCAATGAAAACCCCTTGCATTTTGGTAGAAAACCATATAGTCAGCAAGGAGGTGGTTGAGCTTTTCCGATAGGAGTGCGCTTTTTTCTTTATCGAGTCCGATGTTATTCATTTTATTTTTTTTTGTTTCAGCACGAAGTTACGCACTATTCGCCGAAGACCTTATTGGGTAGGAGAATTTAAGAATAGATAAAATCAATGGGCAGGTTTGAAAACTGCAAAAACCCCGATCCTGTTTGAACCGAGGCTTTTGCAAGAAAATTTTTGGACACTTTTTGATTAGCGAATCACCAGTTTTTTGCTTTGTACAGCGTGGTCGGC
The DNA here is from genome assembly GCA_020200995.1 of Flavobacteriales bacterium. Classification (GTDB taxonomy): domain Bacteria; phylum Bacteroidota; class Bacteroidia; order Flavobacteriales_D; family Cryomorphaceae; genus T3Sed10-241. The sequence goes on along the minus strand of JAIVHQ010000311.1, from coordinate 4,375 downwards.
CGCGAGGTGAACGATGTATACGCCCGCCGGCAAATACGATAGATCCAAGTTGAGCTGAACCGAATTGAAGCGCTCGGAGTGAACGGTGTGTCCTGCTGTGTTAAAGACCCTGACTTCCGCTCCGCTTTCAGCTTCAGAAATGCGGACGGTCACGGCTCCATCAGTCGGATTTGGGAAAAGATCAAATTCGAATTCTTCCTGTTGAATTGTTACCGATTTGATCGGAAAAATTTCAAACTGCCCGTCGTAGTCGGTCTGGGTGAGTCGGTAGTATGATGTGCCAGGGTAAGGGCTCAAATCGGTGTAGTTGTATTCAAGCCGCGTATTGGAATTTCCCGCCCCGCTCACATTAGCTAACCGCTGAAAGTTGACGCCGTCGCTGCTGCGCTCCAAAGTGAAAAAGTCGTTGTTGATTTCCGAAGCGGTGATCCAGGTGAGGCGCACATTGCCACCTTCGGCCTTTGCGGCAAAATCGATTAATTGGATGGGGAGGGGGTTAATTCCGGAGCCCGTGCCTATGGTAAACGGACTGAACTGGGCGATTTCAGAACCGCTCGTTACCGTGCCCGCTGTGGCGTCACCTTCGTGGGTGAGGTAGCCGTGGTCCTGCCACATGCCGCCGTTCCACCTCGCGACTTTTAGAAATGTGGGGTCCTCCACACCGCAGCTCTGTTCGTTGCCATAGGAAAGTGAAACCGAAACGGCTGAGGTGCCTGCTTCCCGGTTGATCATCCAGTACTCGCAGCGGCCTACATTCGTGAGGGTCTCATCGAGTTGACCTGCGTCGTAACCGGCTTCGGCAGGGTCTTCATTGATGTATTCGGCCGTGAACTGAGATGAAGGATCGGCAGGGGCCGAAATGCTCACAGGGGCATACGTGCCGCCCCGACCCACGGGAAAAGTGAAGGCCTCGCTTCCCACCTTTCGAACCACACCGTCTACGTATGAGTTTTCGGACCCGAAGCGGTTTTCTGCCCCGTTGCGGTAGGCGATTTCATGCCCGTCCGTCACGATCACCCCACTCAAAAGCAACATTTCCTGGTTGATTACAGCGCTCATGTGCAGAATTATGGAGTCAGAAGGGTTTTCGAGATTTGTGATAGCACGGTAGAAAAAAATATCGTTTCCCGAAAGGGTCCTGCTGCCGGGTCCGGCAAGCACAATGGTGCCGCTACCGGGGTCGAAGGCTCCGTTGTTCACCAAGTCTCCGTAAAGTTGTAAGGTGTTGCTCTGTCCGAGAGCGACCGTTGCACCCGAGGCAATAGTAAGCCCCTTCACTTGCGACAGGGTGTTGACAACGGGTTGATTAGGAGCTTCCGCGGGAATAAAGGCCGAACGGAACCGGTCGGGCAATCCATCGCTCCAGTTGTTCACGTTGCTCCATTCCGAACTCACGATACCTGTCCAATCTGTGTTACCACCGGGGCCGTAAACGGTGATTTTATTCGACGTGTATTCCGCGTTTTCGCAGCCCTGAAGGTCGGGCGTTATGTCGCAGGCAATGACATCCCCGTCGAGTACGTTGGGGTTGAAATACTCAGCCGAACCATCGCCAACAATTGCCCCGTTGAGCTTCCAGTTGTATATCGGATTTTCCCCTGCGTCGCTCGTATTTGCCGTA
>JAIVHQ010000311.1:0-2731 GCA_020200995.1 Flavobacteriales bacterium | reverse complement strand
TTTGCCGTAAAGGCACCTCCGGTTTTATTCGCGATCACGGCATTTGTCACCGTTCCGCCCGAACTGTAGATGCTCACATGAGCCAAAAGCGGAAGGATCGGGGTGATGGCCGAAGTGCGAATTAAGGTTCCGTTGCGGTAGTACTTTACTTCTCCTGCTTCTGCCGCGATGCGAAATACATCTCCCGCAGAATAGCTGCCAAATGTGCCGCGGTTGCTGCCCGACTCGTAGATGCGCAGGCTCCCGTTCGAATCCAGGTAAAAGGCAAATTGAATGTTGTTCAGGTGCACTCCCGTATTCGAGTTGCTCAGGCCGACGGCACGGCGGCGGTTGGTTTCTGTCGCGATAAATTCGAAGTACCCCTCGTCTTTCACGGTATTGAATGACACCGCCGCTCCGTTCCAGTTGTTATTCGACTGCACTTTGAGCAAACTGTTTCCTTCTGCAACGGTATTCTGAAGGCTGCCGGGATTCCAAACCAAATCCTCTGCGGCGTAACCGAAGCCGCCAAGGTCGACGGTGCCTTCCGCAAAGAATGCAGATTGATCAGTGACATCCTGAATTATGCTTTTCGCCGCATTTGAATTGTAGACGATGTCTGAGCATCCGCCCAGGTCCGGGGAGAGTGCGCAAAATACCACATCGCCGTTTTCGGGAGCGGGATTGGTGTACGTGGGTAAATTGTCGCCAACAGGTGCGCTGTTCAGGAACCATTGAAATACGGGATTGTCGCCTGCGTTCTCGGCATTTGCTGAAAAGGTTCCGTCGTTGAGGTTGGTGATGTGCACCTTCCCGATGCTTCCGCCTTCTTGCCGAATCGATGCGTCGGCGAGGAGGGGTAGGTTGGGTGTGTTGCCGCTGATATAAAGCAGCTCACTGTTATGAAAATATTTGACTGTTCCGTTGTCCACGGCGATTTCGAGGGTGTCGCCTGCGTTGAAGCTGCCGAAGGTTCCACGGTTGTTGCCCGATTCGTAGATGCGTAGGCTTCCGTTGCTCTCCATTCTGAAGGCGAATTGAATAGAATTGATGTGGTCATTAGCGTCTTCATGGCTCAGCCCCATGGCTTTTTGGCGGTTGGTTTCATTGGGTGCGAAGCGCAAGCGGCCGTTGTCAAAAACCTTGTTGAGCGATGAAGCATTGGCGTTCCAATTGGTTCCACCCTGAATTTTTTGAATGCTGTTTCCCGAGGCGGCCATGTTTACCAAAGAACTGCTGCTCCATTGCACTTCTTCGATCGCGCTGTAGCAGGCTGCCTCCGACACCTCTCCGCGCAAGTAAAAATTGAGCGGCGCAGGTGCTGTGATTTGAATTTTCTCAATGTCGTTCGAATGGTAAACCACCTCACCACATCCCCCCAAATCGGGTGTGAGTTCGCAGGTGATGATGTCGCCCGAACTGATTCCCGGATCTGAAAACACCGCGCTGTTTTCTCCTGCATTTGTTCCGTTCACCTTCCATTGATACACGGGGTTGTCGCCGACATTTTCCGCATTTGCCGAGAAAACTCCGTCATTGAGGTTGGTGATAAAGGCTTTGCCGATGGTGGCTCCATGCGATCGCATGCTCACATCAGCGAGCAGGGGCAGTTCGGGTGCAGTATTGCTGACGCGAAGGAGCTCGCCGTTGTGGTAGTAATGTACAGTGCCGTTTTCCACGGCGATTTCAAAGTTGTCGCCTTCCTCGTAGCTGCCAAAAGTTCCGCGGTTGCTTCCCGATTCGTAGATCCTCAGGCTGCCGTTGGCCTCCATTCTGAAAGCAAATTCAATGGAATTGATGTGGCTGTTGGCATCTTCGTGGCTAAGGCCGGCTGCTTTTTGTCGGTTGTTTTCGTCAGTGGTAAAGCGAAAGCTTCCGTTGTCGTGGACCCGGTTTAGCGATGCGCCTCCCGCATTCCAATTATTTCCGCCTTGAATTTTTTCCAATTGATTGCCCGCCGCAGCTGTACTTATCAATGAGGATTGATCCCACTGAACTGCTTCGGCGGCCAGGTTGCAAGCGGAGCCTGCGGCTTCGCCCGTGATGTAGAAATTGATGGCAGCAGGAGCCTCTACTTGTACCTTTTCGATCTCGTTTGAGAGGAAGGTGGCAGCACCGCATCCCGTCAGGTCGGGTGTTAATTCGCAAGTTATCACATCGCCGCCGTTGAGTTCCGAATTTGAAAAGTTCGGACCGTTTTCGCCCGCATTCACGCCGTTCACCATCCATTGATAAGTCGGGTTCGATCCAACATTTACCGCATTGGCGATGAAATTTCCTTCGTTGAGGTTGGTGATTTCAGCTTCGCTGATAGTCGCGCCCTCAGATCGCAGGCTCGCGTCTGCGATGAGTGGCAGTTCGGGCGAGTTATTGCTCACACGCAGCAGCTCGCCGTTGCGGTAATAATGTACAGTGCCGTTTTCAACGGATATTTTCAGATTATCGCCGGCTACGTAGTTGCCAAAAGTTCCTCGGTTGCTTCCCGATTCATAAATGCGCAGACTGCCATTGGCGTTCATTCTAAAGGCGAACTCGATTGAGTTTAGATTGCTGTTGGTATTCGAATGGCTGAGACCTGCTGCTTTTTGTCGATTGTTTTCCTCGGTGGTGAAGCTGAAGCTGCCGTTGTCGTGCACACTGTTATGCGAAGATGCACCCGCGTTCCAATTGGTTCCGCCCTGAATTTTCTCCAGTCTGTTTTCCGTGGCATTCACATTCACCTGCGTTTCACTGTCCCACTTTACTGCTTCCA
>JAIVHQ010000112.1 GCA_020200995.1 Flavobacteriales bacterium | reverse complement strand
TTTAAAAAACTGAAATGGCGAGAAGTGGTGGGTCTGAATGCCATCTACGGCACCCTGGACCTTGACAACTCGAATGAATTTGTGCTCCCCGCACGCACCTTCTCACTCGAAGAAAAGCCCTTTGCGGAAGCCTATGTCGGTATCGAAAATATTTTCAGGTTTGTACGCATCGATGCCATGTGGAGATTAAGCTACCGCGACAAAATCAATGCGCGTAACTTTGGCCTGTTTATTGGATTCAACATTCAGTTTTAAAAAACCCAGCACTTTCATGAAGTTGTACGCTGAAAATCTCGTCAAAAAATACAAAAGCCGAACCGTGGTCAACAAGGTAACGGTAGAAGTAAACCAAGGCGAAATTGTAGGCCTGCTCGGGCCAAATGGTGCCGGAAAAACAACGACATTTTACATGATCGTAGGGTTGGTATCGCCCAATTCGGGGCACATCTATCTGGATAAGAAAAACATCACCGAGCGGGCCATGTATGAACGCGCCAAGCTCGGCGTGGGCTACCTGCCGCAGGAAGCCAGCGTGTTTCGGAAGCTGAGTGTGGAAGACAATATACTCTCGGTGCTCGAAATGACGAAACTGACAAAGAAGGAACAAATGATGAAAACCGAGGAGCTGCTCGACGAATTTGGCCTGCAGCACGTGCGCAAAAACCGCGGCGACTTTCTCTCGGGCGGGGAGCGCCGCCGCACCGAAATAGCCCGATCGCTGGCCGTGGATCCAAAGTTCATCCTCCTCGATGAGCCCTTTGCGGGAGTCGACCCCATCGCGGTGGAAGACATCCAAACCATCGTGGCCCGGCTCAAAACGAAGAACATCGGCATCCTCATCACCGACCACAACGTGCAGGAGACCCTCTCGATTACCGACCGGGCTTACCTCCTCTTTGAAGGGCGTATTCTAAAAGCAGGAAGTGCCGAAGACCTCGCCGCCGATGAGCAGGTGCGCAAGGTATATCTGGGCAAGAACTTTGAGCTGAAGCGGAAATTTTTCTGAGAGACTTACCTACCTCAAGCGGTCTCCACCTCTGTGAGCTTAAAGCTGAACTCTTCCATGATCTGATTGGCCAGAAGACGCTTACAGGCATCTTCCACTTTGGCTTCGGCCGCTTGCTTCGATGAGGCCTCGACATGCAGCGTAATGTGCTTTCCGATGCGCACATCAGTAATTTCCGGAAGGCCGAGGTTCTTCATGCTCGACGAAACTGCCTTTCCCTGCGGGTCGAGTAGCGCTGCCAGGGGCATAATGTCAATTGCTGCTTTGAATATCATGTTTTGAACTTCTGAGGTTTTCAATCACCGATAAGGTGAAGTACAAAAGTAATATTATCGGGACAGCCTTGATGGCAAAAATGGCTAAAAGCGCAACGGATCCCGCAAGGAGCGCGTAGCGAAATTCATTTCCCGGAAGGGTATACGACTTAAACTTCAGCGCGATGAGCGGAAGCGGCACGACCATGAGCACCGCCAAAATCAAACTCGCTACAACCAAAGCCACGGGTGAACCGAGGAAAGCCGCGTAAATCGAATCAAGTGCCCCGGTACCCGCTTCACGTGTCGAAATCAGGGCCAGCGCCACCCAGAAAAGAGCCACGGCCGGCGTCGGCATCCCGACAAACCGGTCGGACTGACGGTCGTCGATATTGAACGCGGCGAGCCGATAGCCGCTAAATGCCGCCATCAGCACAGGTGCGAAACCAAAAATAAGCGCCGGCGTAGTGTCAGGAATCTCGCTCAGGGTTCCAATAAAGTGTAGTACAATGAACACAGGCGCAGTTCCGAAAGTCACCACGTCGGCCAGTGAGTCGAGCTGTTTGCCCATCTCGCCCGACACCCCCAAAGCCCTGGCTGCCAAGCCGTCGAAAAAATCAAAAAATGCACCTACCAAAATCAAATATGCACCCAAGGCTACCTCGCCTCGGGTTACGGCTACAATGGACAGTACACCGCACACCAAATTGCTCAGCGTAATTAAATTGGGAATTTGAGATTTTACCTTCATTTGCTGCGAAATTAACCACAAGAAGTGCAATTTTTTCACAACTTCACGTTTTTAACCCGAATACGGTGTTTACTTTCGAACCATGGGGATATTGAATCGAACCACGGCGGCGGCTTCGGCCATCGCTTTCATTCTTTTATTGAGCACTGATGCCAAGGCTCAAACGCGGAAGTTCAGCAACAACTTTCTGGAAATCGGTGTGGGGGCCCGCGCCTTCGGCATGTCGGGGGCCAATGTGGCCAGCGTACAGGACGCCACCGCCGGGTATTGGAATCCCGCAGCCCTGACCGATCTCAAATCAGACCTCGACCTCTCAGTGATGCATGCCGAATACTTCGCGGGCATCGCCCAGTACGACTACGCAGGCATCGCCAAGCGGATCGACTCTACCAGTTCCATCGCCATCACGGCATTGCGCTTCGGCATTGACAACATCCCCAATACCACCCAACTCTACGACGCCGACGGCAACCTCAACTACGACCGAATCACCACCTTTTCGGCAGTAGATTATGCCTTTTTGATTTCGTATGCCAAGAAGATGAAAATCCCCGGGCTGTCGCTGGGAGCAAATGCCAAAGTGATCCACCGCTCTATCGGCTCCTTCGCCCGGGCCTGGGGCTTCGGACTCGACGTGGCCGCAGTGTACCGCCACAAAAACTGGCGATTTGCCGCCGTGGGCCGCGACATTACAACCACCTACAATACATGGACCTACTCACTCGATCAGGAAACCCAACGCGTATTTCTGGCCACGGGCAACGAACTTCCCGAAAACGGCCTCGAAATCACCCTGCCTCGCATCATTCTCGGCACCGCCTATACGAAGACGCTCAACAAATTTTCGATCACGGGAGAAGTGAATGCCGTGGTGAGCACCGACGGCCAGCGGAATGTTCTTTTCGAAGGAGACCCCTTCAGCATGGAGCCGCTTATTGGTTTGGAAGCGGGATACCTCAACATGATTTACATCCGTGCAGGCGTAGGAAACATGCAGCGGGTAAAAACTTTTAGGAACACGGAAGAAATGACCGTACAGCCCAACATCGGCCTCGGTCTTCGACTTGGTCGTTTCCACCTCGACTATGCACTTACCGACATCGGCGATAGCTCCGATGCACTCTACTCCAACGTATTCTCTCTGCGGCTTGAAATCAACAAAAAGCAAGATTAGTGGAAAGATTTTTACTATCGATTGTACTTTTCTTTACCACCGTCACCATTGTTGCACAGCCTTTCGGCAATGAATGGATCGACTATGACCAGCGGTACTACAAAATTCCGATCCACGAAGACGGGGTGTACCGCATCACCTTCAACGACCTGGCCAATGCCGGGATAGCGATTTCGGGCATCAATCCGCAGCACATTCAAATGTACGCGAACGGAGAGCCCCTTCCCATCTACATCAGCGGCGAAGCCGACGGGGTGTTCAACGCCAACGACTACATCGAGTTTGTGGGCCGCCGCAATGACGGCCGCAAGGAGTCTATACTTTTCCCGTCAGAGGCCGCCCACGCCAACCGCGACTACAGCCTGTACAACGATACGCTCCACCACTTTCTGACCTGGACAAATCAGGGGGGTAACCCGCGCATCGTCAACGAAACTGACACAGACTTCAACAGCTATACGCCCGCTCAGTATCTGTGGAAAGAATCGAAGCGGGTGTTTACCAACAACTACTACCAGGGCGAGCTGGATGCCTTTGGAGTATCAGCCGCTTATTACACCGAAGCTGAGGGCTGGATGAGCGGACGCTTCGGATTTCCCGGCGGGTCCATTTCGCTCAACGTCGATATTCCCACGCCGTTTGCATTCACCGGTGCAGGTGCTCCTCCCGCC
>JAIVHQ010000221.1 GCA_020200995.1 Flavobacteriales bacterium | reverse complement strand
GTCCTCCTGTGAAAGCTCATGAATGAAGTCTATGGGAAAGCCGTATGCGGGAAAACCGCACGTACGGTTTGAAGAGGGGGTAGACGGGGCTGTGATTTTTAGCCCCGTCACTCTACTCTACTGGCCTCTTTTTTTTAACCCCGTAATGGGCTTTTTTTAGCCACCAATGAACGAATGGTTGTGGCCTTTTTCGCGGCTTGCCTCACGAATCCTTCCTGATCCTCAAAGCCAATTCTTCCAGCTGTTTTTCATCAATCGGCGCCGGGGCATCGATCATCACATCGCGGCCTGAGTTGTTTTTCGGAAAGGCGATGTAGTCGCGGATGCTTTCAGATCCGCCGAGTAGTGAACACAGCCTGTCGAAGCCGAAGGCGATGCCACCGTGCGGTGGGGCGCCGTATTCGAAGGCATTCATCAGAAAGCCGAACTGGGCCTGCGCTTCTTCTTTGGTAAAGCCAAGGATGTCGAACATTTGCGATTGGAGGGCGCGGTCGTGGATACGGATCGAGCCGCCTCCGATTTCCACACCATTGATCACAAGGTCGTAGGCGTTCGCGCGGGCTTTTCCGGGTTCGTTTTCAAGGAGGTGCACGTCTTCGGGCTTGGGCGAAGTGAAGGGGTGGTGCATGGCAAAGTGGCGGCCTTCGCCTTCGTCCCATTCGAGGAGGGGGAAGTCGACCACCCAGAGGGGGGCAAAAACTTTCGGATCGCGGAGGTCGAGTTCACGGCCCATGTGGAGGCGGAGTTCGCCGAGCTGCTTGCGCACTGCGTCGAGGTCGCCGCTGAGCACAAGCAATAGGTCGCCGGGCTTGGCACCGACGCCTTTGCACCACATTTCGAGTACTTCGGGGCTGTAGAATTTATCGACCGATGATTTCACACTGCTCTCGCCGAGGTACTTGATGTACACGAGGCCCTTTGCGCCGATTTGCGGTCGCTTCACCCATTCGGTGAGTGCGTCGAGCTGCTTGCGCGAGTACTCAGCGCAGCCGGTGGCGACGATTCCGAGCACTGCTTCGGCGGTGTCGAATACATTGAATCCGTGTCCTTTTGCAAAAGCGTCACAGTCTTTAAATTCCATGCCGAAGCGGATGTCCGGCTTGTCAGAACCGTATTTTTCCATGGCGGTGGCGTAATCCATGCGGCGGAAATCAGGTAGGTTCACATCAATTACTTTTCGGAACAGGTGCTTGGTAAGGGCACTGAAAATGGTGAGGATGTCTTCCTGCTCCACAAAGGCCATTTCGCAGTCGATCTGGGTAAACTCGGGCTGGCGGTCGGCGCGGAGGTCTTCGTCGCGAAAGCAGCGCACGATTTGAAAATACTTGTCGTACCCGCTCACCATGAGGAGCTGCTTGAAGGTCTGCGGAGATTGGGGCAGGGCGTAAAATTCGCCGGGATTCATGCGGCTGGGCACCACAAAGTCGCGGGCGCCCTCGGGGGTGGACTTGATGAGGTAGGGGGTTTCAATCTCGAGAAATCCGGCCTCGTCCATAAAGCTGCGCGTGGCGATGGCGAGCTTGTGGCGCAGGATGAGTTTCTCCTGCACATTGTGCCGGCGCAGGTCGAGGTAGCGGTACTGCATGCGCAGTTCGTCGCCGCCGTCGGTATCGTCTTCGATGGTGAAGGGCGGGGTCTTGCTGCTGTTCAACACTTCGAGTGTTTTGGCTTTCACCTCCACATCGCCGGTGGGCATTTTGGGGTTTTTATTGCTGCGTTCGCGGACGGTGCCTGTTACTTTGATGACAAATTCGCGGCCCGGGGTGCGGGCTTTTTCGCAGAGTTCGGCATCGTCGTCCATATTGAAAACGAGCTGCGTGATGCCGTAGCGGTCTCGAAGGTCGATGAAGGTCATTCCGCCCAGGTCGCGCGAGCGTTGCACCCAGCCTGCGAGGGTAATTTCGGTTCCGACGTGGGTGAGGCGCAATTCGCCGCAAGTATGAGTTCTGTGCATGGTTTTCGTATTCAGACCGCAAAAGTAAAAAGGATTGGCGAAGCGCGCCCGGAAACTTTTCCCGAAAAGGGGACGCAGCCGGCCGCGAGGCAACCTGAAGGGGCTTCATCACCTCCCCGGATTTTGGTGCGCCGAAAAAACTGCTACATTCGCTCCAGCGACTTTACCCACCTAAATTCCTGACCTGCCTTATGCCCATTGACCTGCAGAGCGACGAATACTTTATGAAACAAGCCCTCCGCGAGGCCGAAAGTGCCTATGAGGCCGGGGAAGTTCCCGTGGGAGCTGTGGTGGTAAGCCAGGGCAGGATCATCGCCCGGGCCCACAATTACACAGAGCGGCTCAACGATGTGACGGCCCACGCAGAGATGCAGGCGGTGACGGCCGCGTCGAATTTTATCGGCGGGAAGTACCTCAACAAGTGCACCCTGTACGTAACACTCGAACCCTGTATGATGTGCGCCGGCGCATTGCATTGGGCGCAGCTCGGCAAGCTGGTCTTCGGCGCGTACGACGAGCGCAAGGGCTTTACCCAATGGGAAAAAAACCTCCTGCATCCCAAGACGACTTTTGTAGGTGGTATACTCGGCGACGAGGCCGCAGCGCTGATGAAGCAGTTTTTTGCCGAAAGGCGCAAGGACTGAAACCCCTTTTGATAGCCGCCGTCTATGCCTCATCGATACGGGGAGTGAACAAGGTTCCGATTTGGTTGTATCTTTGTAGAATAACTCAAAAAAGAAACGATATGTACCCAGCAGAATTGGTTGCCCCCATGAAAGAAGATTTGGTAAGCGAGGGCTTTACGGAGCTCCGCAGCCCTGAAGAAGTAGACACTGCACTCAACGCGAAGGAAGGAACCACACTCGTGGTGGTAAATTCTGTATGCGGATGTGCTGCAGGCGCCGCAAGACCGGGAGTGAAATTGTCACTGCAAGCTGGTAAGAAGCCGTCGAAACTCACCACCGTTTTTGCCGGTGTGGATGCCGACGCTACCAACCGCGCCCGACAGTATTTCCTGCCTTACCCGCCCTCATCGCCCAGCATTGCCCTGTTCAAAGACGGTAAATTGGTGCACTTCATCGAGCGCCACCACATCGAAGGCCGACCCGCCGAGATGATTGCCGAAAACCTGAAAATGGCGTACGAAGAGTACTGCTGATCCCGCTTTCATCAAGGACAAATTAAGATAGAAATATGAAGATCAATTTTTTGATTCTCGCTTTGGCCGCCTCTGTGGTGGCCTGCACCCCTTCGGGAAATGATGCGAAGAGCGATGCAGACGCAAGCGATAAGAGCGCGGCCGGCGAGAATACCCTTGCGGTAAATGACGAGAAAGCCGAAAAAGACGGCATCCTCGAATTGGGCGCCACGCTGCCCGCCGCAGATGTGAAAATGAAAAACATCGACGGAACAGACCACCACTTGCAAGGCCTTGCCAAGGAGAATGGACTGATTGTAATTTTCAGTTGCAATACCTGCCCATTCGTGGTCGGCAACGGCAAGAAGTCTGAAGGCTGGGAGGGACGCTACGCCGCAATCCACGATTACGCTGCGAAAGCCGATATCGGGATGGCGCTGATCAACCCCAACGAAGCCAAGCGTGGAAAGGGCGACGGCATGTCCGACATGCAGGCGCGTTACAAGGACAAGGGCCTCAAAGGGCCTTACCTCCTGGATGAATCGCATGTAGTAGCCGACGCATTCGGCGCCTTGACCACCCCTCACGTTTTCATGTTCGACGGTGAGATGAACCTGATTTACAAAGGCGCCATTGACGACAGCGTGGACAGCGCCGCCGACGTAAAGGAGCCATACCTCATGAATGCCATCGATGCCCATGTGGCAGGCAAGCCGATCGATCCCGCGAGCACCCGACAATTGGGTTGCAGCATCAAGCGGGTGAAGGCGTGATGTGATGTTTGACGGATTTCGATTCGTAATTTTATTTGAAGAGGAGGCCGAGAGGCCTCCTTTTTTTGTGGATTGTGTTCCCAGAGTGCTCGAGTGACGTGGATGATGAGCTTTTTGCTAATTGGATCACAGCATCACTACCGCGCGTCACTGTGCGCAGGACGCAAAATATCAAATGAAAATTAGGTTTATAATATAAACTACTTTACATTTGCTTCGTTAAACCATTAGAATTAACGATCATGGACAGAGAAAATTTAACACAAGAAGAAAGCATGGAGGTCATTCGGCAAATGATTTCCATGTCACGCCGGAAGTTCGGTGAATCGGGATTTCACTTTTTACTCTGGGGCATCCTGGTAATTGCAGCGGCCCTCGTGCAGTACTTTCTGATCATGCAGGGGTTCGGGCCCGAGTCGAATTGGGTTTGGGTAGCCATGCCGATCATCGGTGTGCCGATCGCGGTGGTATATGAGATGCGAAGGCAACGCCGTGAGCAGGTCAAAACCAAGTTCGACAACATCTACGCTACCCTGTGGCAGGGGTTTGGGATTGCGCTTTTGCTCATCATCCCTGTGAGTCTTCTCATGCGGGTGAACCCGATTCCCTTTCTGCTCATCCTGATCGGTCTGGCCACGTTTGTTTCCGGCGCCATCGTCCGTTTTGTCCCGTTGAAAGTCGGAGCCGTGGTATTTTGGATCACCGCCGTCCTTTCACTCTGGCTGAAAGATGCCGACTTGCTCCTCGCTTATTCGGCAGCCGTATTTTTGGGCTATGTGGTGCCGGGTCTCATGCTGCGCAAGCGGTTCAAAGCTGAAAGCGGTGTTTAAACCCCTCGACCCCTTGCTGACTTCCGAGCTAAGGCTAGCAGTTATGAGCCTGCTGATTGCCGCTGAGCAAGCCGAATTCGTTTACCTCAAGGAGCGTACGGGCGCCACTTCCGGAAACCTGAGTGTGCAGGTGCAAAAGTTGAAATCAGCCGGCTATATCTCTGTGAAAAAATCCTTCAAGGGCAATTACCCGCAGACCACCTGTAAGGTCACCACAGCGGGGGTCGACGCTTTTGAGAAGCATGTGGAGGCGCTGGAGTCGTATATTAAGCCGCGAAGTTGACTTGTACTCTCATGCTTTTATCGTCGTAATTACTTTCCACTATGGAAAGGGGAGACTCTTCACTTCACTTCGCTGCGTTCTGAGTGACGGAATGATGAGCTGTTTTCTAATATCAGTACCTCATTACTATTCACATCACTCAGAAGGAATCAACGCAGCGCAGCGGAGATGATGACTGAAGAGTCTCCCTTTTTTTGATAGATGAGATTGAATACACAACATACTTTCTGCTACGATAGAAAGGAGACTCTTCACTTCGCTGTGCTGCGTTCTGAGTGACGGGAATGATGAGCTGTTTTCTAATATCAGTACTTCATTACTATTCACGTCACTCAGAAGGAATCAACGCAGCGCAGCGGAGATGATGACTGAAGAGTCTCCCTTTTTTTGAAATCAAATTTTCATTTGCACGCAATCTTTTAGACTCCGATAAAAAGGAGACTCTTCACTACGCTGCGCTTCGTTCTGAGTGACGCGATTATGAGCCTCTATCTAATATGAGTGCTCCGTCACTATTCACGTCACTCAGAAGGAATCAACGCAGCACGGTCGCATTTTATGCCGCGAACTTCTCACCGTCTTTTGTTTCTTTGCACCGCATTATCGGACCTTTAAACGAGGGTCTGAAGTTTAAACAAATCCTTGTTTTAAATGAATGTTTTAATTCTCGGAGCCGGCGGACGCGAACACGCCCTCGCCCGTAAAATTGCCGAAAGTCCTTCGTGCGGTCATCTGTACATCGCCCAGGGAAATGCGGGCACCGCCAAAGAAGGCACCAACCTCCAAGTGAATCCCGAAGATTTTGATGCCGTGGCCGAAGCTGTGCGTAAGCACGCCGTCGATCTCATCCTTGTGGGGCCCGAAGCGCCCCTTGTGAAAGGCATCCGCGATTATTTCGAAGCCCTGCCTGAGTTTGACGCTTTGCGAATCATCGGACCTGGCAAGGCCGGAGCGCAGCTCGAGGGGAGCAAGGATTTTGCGAAAGCATTCATGGCCCGCCACGATATACCCACGGCCCGTTACGGCACTTTTACAGCTGCCGAATTAAAGGAGGCCGAGACGTTTTTGGAAACGTTTGAGCCGCCCTACGTCCTCAAGGCCGACGGGCTCGCAGGCGGCAAAGGGGTGTTGATTCTCGACAACCTCGATGAAGCCCGACGCCAACTCGGACTCATGCTCAGGGATGCTAAATTCGGCGTAGCCTCTTTAAAAGTGGTCATCGAAGCATTTCTCGACGGCATCGAGCTTTCCGTATTTGCCCTCACCGACGGCACCGACTACGTTTTACTGCCCGAGGCCAAGGACTACAAGCGCATCGGAGAGGGCGATACCGGTCTCAATACCGGCGGCATGGGCGCCGTGAGCCCCGTTCCCTTTTCGGATGCCGCCTTTTCGGAAAAGGTGAAGCAGCGCATCGTCGAGCCTACCGTGCGAGGCCTCGCCGCCGAGGGAATTCCCTATTTTGGTTTCATCTTCTTCGGCCTGATCAAAGTGAACGGCGACCCCTTCGTCATAGAATACAATGTGCGCATGGGCGATCCTGAAACCGAAGCTGTAGTACCGCGCATCAGTTCCGATCTCCTCGAACTACTCAAAGCCGCTGCGGACGGGAAACTTTCAGGTAAGAAAATCGAATTTGACCCCCGGCACGCTGCCACCGTCATGGCCGTATCGGGCGGCTATCCCGAAAGCTACGGGAAAGGGAAGAAAATCAGCGGACTCAACATTCCGAGCGACATCTCAGTGTACCACGCAGGCACCGCCGAAAAAGACGGAGACACCATTACTGCCGGCGGACGCGTACTCGCAGTCACGGCTTTGGGAGAGAATTTGAAACAAGCGGTGGATGATGCCTATGCGCGGATGTCGACCATTGAATTCGAAGGGCTGTATGTCAGGCGAGATATTGGCGGGGAATTTATTGGCTGACTAATTGGCTGTCCATAAATCCAATCTCAGCGTTGCACTAACATTATTATCAGTAATCCCACCGCAGCGGAACTCCTTGACTGGCTCACAGGCAGGTTTTTCAGAACCAGGCGCTTGCCTGTGTAGACAGCCTCTGTTAAAGTCTGTACATTTAGTGGAGTGTCTGCTCTTTAGGGTTTGAGAGCAAGGCTTGCGAAGGCCCCGAAACCGCAGTTTACAGGTGGTAAATGAGGATTTTGGGGCCGAGCATAACGCAGCTATCGAGCCCTAAAGACAGACACTACTTGAGTGTGCCTTCTTTGTCGGCCTTTTTATTGAATCGCTGCTGCATAAACAGCCAGTACAGAAGCCCCAAGCCGATCAGGATGATAAAGATCGTGTTGGGATTCAGCAAGCCCGGCAGCTCCGCGAGGGGCTCGAGGAGATTTTTAAAGGTCCACAAAATGAGGGCTGCGATGGGTTCTACGATGTACTGCATGTCGATGTATTTCGCGACAAAAATAGTTATTAATTCAACATTCTAAAAGTTCTATCTTCGGCCTTCATGTTGCGAAGCTCTTTTGGATCAAACCGCCCCGTTGTCTTGTTCACCTTGCTGCTGCCCGCCATCGCAGCGGGGGTGTTGGCCGTGGTGTACGCGCACCCGGGCACACCTGCACTGGCCGGACCTGCTTACGACTTGCTTTTCGGGACGATAAATCAATGGCCCTCGCTTTCGGTCGGACTCGGTGTGCTGATCATCTTCGCGGGAGCCGTGCTGGTCAACGGCATTTACAATGAACACGAATACTCCGATCGCGAAAACTACCTCCCGGCGATGGCTTATTTCTTCTTAGGAATTTCATCGCTCGAGTGGTTGTATTTTAATCCGGTTTTTACCTCTGTCCTGTTTTTGCTCTTGGCTTTGAGGAGGCTTTTGCGGATTTACCGCATCAGCAATGCCACTTCAATGCTCTACGATGCCGGGTTTTTCGCCTGTCTTGCAGTGCTGTTTTATCCGCCTGTGGCATTGGCCCTTCCTTTTTTGTGGGTAGGAATGACCCAGCTCCGAACGGCGACCTTTCGCGAGTGGTTGGTTCCTGTGTTGGGCCTCGCCACCCCTGCGGCCTATGTCGTGGTGGCGTATTGGTGGTTTGAAGTTTCTCCTGATTTCGATGAGTTTTTCGATTTGGCGGGACGCTTCACCTTCGGGCCTGACGGCAGCGGCGAGGGGCGCAACTTGTTTTTTGCCTTTTCAGCAGTTACCATGCTTCCTGTGCTGATCGGGTTGGGCATCTTCGTTTCGGGAATGGGGGTGTCTACCGTCCACCGAAAAAATACCAAGCGCGTGTTTATGTGGATGAGTTTTTTCTTGCTTCTCACTTTCGTCTACACGGGTTTTTTGCAAGAGTCGGATGTCGCATCGGTTGCACTTTTGGCCCCTGCAGCAGCGGTTTTTGCCGCCCTGTGTTTTATCTCAGAGCGGCGCAAGGTTTTGATTGATATTCTGTTTTATGTTTGGATCGCTTTCGCTGTGCTGCACATGCTGTACACGGGAGTGCTCTGAAGCAATTGGTGAATTTTAGGTAACTTTGATCTCTCACAAAAATCGCTTCCTACCTATGAAATTTGGTGTAATAATTTTTCCCGGCTCCAATTGCGACGAAGACCTGATATACGTACTCGAAGAAATTTCGGGTCAAGAGGTGGTGCGCCTTTGGCACAAAGACCGAGACCTGCAAGGGGTGGATGTTGTGATGGTGCCGGGCGGGTTTTCCTATGGAGATTATCTCCGTAGCGGTGCCATTGCCAGGTTTTCACCGATTATGGAAAGCGTGATTGAGCACTGCAACCGCGGAGGCTATGCCATGGGTATCTGCAACGGATTCCAAATCCTGTGTGAAGCAGGCCTCCTTCCCGGGGTGCTACTCCACAACGATTCTCAAAAGTTTATCTGCAAGAACGTTTACATTAAATCCGCCACGAGCAATTCGGCGGTCACCGCCGGAATCGGCTCCGATCGCGTTTTGAAAATCCCCGTGGCCCACGCAGAGGGACGCTACTTTGCCTCCCCCGATGTGCTGAAGCAACTCAACGAAAATGAGCAGGTACTCTTTCGCTATTGCACCGCTGAAGGCCGCTTCAATAAGGAATCCAATGCGAACGGCTCGGTAGAAAACATCGCGGGTGTGATGAACGAAGGCCGAAACGTTTTCGGCATGATGCCACACCCCGAACGTGCCGCCGACGAAAATCTCGGAAATACCGACGGAAAACTTATCTTCGATTCGCTCTGTGCCGCAGTGAATTTGGTGTAGGTACCGTCGAAATTCATAAAATGAATGTGTAAAAGTTAAAACATTCTCTTGACTTCGCCGTTTTTTATTGCGTTACTTGTGTAACGAAAATCCAACAGGGTGTTGGTGGGACGGTGCCGAGGTTCATAACTTGATTGAATACAGCATCGGCTCAGGTTACATTAATAAAAAGGAGGTGTGTAATGTCTGATTATTGTAATCCGAATATCGGAACTTACGCTTCGATCCCCTCCAATGGAGGGTGCTTCTGAAGCAAGAAGCCCTTTTCCGGGTTTCGGTATAGTTCCGATCCGGAAACAAATAGTTTGAGGTGTGCCGAGAAATCGGCACACCTTTTTTAATGCTTTTTTTGGGGCATCGGATGGGCATATACTTGGCCTGCAAAAGAAGGAGACTCCTCACTTCGCTGCGCTTCGTACTGAGTGACGTGGATGATGAACTGTCTACTAATTGGAGCAAAAAAGCTACAACGACGCGTCACTCAGAAGGAGCCGATGCAGCGCAGCGAAATCGGTGACTGAAGAGCCCGCCCGACCTGGTGACGGGGCGGGTCTCCTTTCCTTGAAAACGAATGCCCGTTTGCTCGCGATCCTTTTTTGCGCTCCGAAAAACAGGGAGACTCTTCACTTCGCTGCGCTAGGTTCTGAGTGACGTTGAGAGGAGCTTTGAACCCTTAAAAGAGTCTGTCAATAACTTCAAGTGGTTGATTCATAAAGTGTGGTAAGCAACTTCAGGAAGCGCCGAAGGCATGATATCGGACTATAAAGCCAGCCACTACTTAATTCCCGCGCAAAAATACCGCAACTGCTCCTCAGCCCTGGTATACCCCAGGTCGAGGGCCCTTTCAAGGTCGCGGCATCCTTCTATGTTGTCGCGGGCCATCATGCGCGTCACTCCGCGGTTGAAAAGCGCTTCACCGTAGTCCTGTTTCAGCTTGAGCGCCATATTAAAGTCTCGGATGGCCTCCATGTATTTCCCGAAAAAGGCGCGAAGGTTTCCCCGCTTGTTCCACAGCTGCGGGTCGGTGGGGTCTTGCTCAATGGCCATGTCGAGGTCGGTGAGGGAAGAGCCGTAGTCGCCCAGCATGCTCTTGGTCAACCCTCGGTTATAGAGTGCGTCTGTAAAGTCGCTTTTCACTTCCACGGCTTTGTTGTAGTCCCGAACGGATTCCTCGTCGTTACCGAGCATTTTATTGGCTATGGCGCGGTTGAAATGGGCGTTGGGGAAATCCTGGTGCAGGCTGAGGGCGATGTTGAGGTCTTCGATCGACTTTTGAATTTCACCCAGACGCTTCCACACCACACTGCGGTTGTAATAGGCGATGTGAAAAGTGGGGTTGAGGTCGATGGCGCGGTCAAAAGCGTCCATGGCAGCTCCCAGCTGATCGAAGTGCATAAGCACCAATCCTTTTACATCATACACGAGCTCGGAATGCGGGTTGAGCTCAATGGCTGTTTCGATGTCGCTGAGGGCGGCTTCAAGGTCGTTCATGCGCGAATATGTGATGGCCCGCTGCAGGTAGGCAATCGTGTCTTTCGGATTCATTTCAATCATGAAATCGTAGTCGGAAAGTGCCCCGGCAAATTCATTGCTCTGCAGGTTGGCAATGGCCCGCATCTCCATCATGGTATTGTCGTACGGGGAGAGTTTTAAAGCTTTGTCAAGATCGACAATGGCCCCCTTGAAGTCGCTTTGGAGGATCTGGAGCTTGGCCCGCTGATCGTAGTACACCTCGCTGTACGGATTGAGCTCGATGGCTTTGTTGTAGTCCACCATCGACTCGTCATAGCGCCCCATGCGCTGTAGGAGCAAGGCGCGCTTCATGTATGCTTCAGCAAAGTTGCGGTCTGATTCGACAGCAGCTGTGTATTGGTCATAAGCATTGTTGAAATTGCCACCGCGCATCGACGTTTCTGCCTGTTGGAGAAATATCATGGCGTCCTGACGGCGTTTGGTATAAGTTTGCTGTCCGAAAGCATCAGCTGCTGCAGTTAGGATAAAGATTCCCAACAGCAGCACAGCGGTATATCGACTCATGTGGGGTAGCTCTGCTCTCACGGTCGGAAAATACGTATTTTTGCGGCAGCAAGAGAAAAAAAGATTGTAAAGAATGTCATATCTCGTAGGAATTGCAGGGGGAAGTGCATCGGGAAAAACCTCTTTCTTAAGGGCTTTGAAGGCAAAATTCAAGCCGGACGAGGTCGCTGTGATTTCTCAGGACAACTATTATTTCGAAAAACAGCTCCAGGCGCGCGATGAAAAAGGGACCATCAACTTTGACCTTCCCGGTGCCATTGATCGCAGTGCCCTTTACGATGATATGCGGGAACTCGCTGTCGGCAAAAAGGTGGTGCGCCCGGAGTATACTTTCAATAATGACGCTGCAATAGCCACCCTGGTGGAAGTAGTACCTGCGCCCGTCATTGTCATCGAAGGACTTTTTGTGTTTCACTTCACCGAATTGGCCGGCATGCTCGATCTGCGGGTGTACATCGATGCCCTCGATGAGATCAAATTACAACGCCGCCTCAAGCGCGATGCCGAGGAGCGGGGCTACCCCGAGAGCGATGTGCGCTACCGCTGGGAGAACCACGTGATGCCCTGCTACCGAAATTACCTCAAGCCTTACCGCGAGCACGCCGACATTATCATCACCAACAACCGCAGTTTTAATAAAGGGCTCGATGTGCTGGTGAATCACCTCAAAACGAAGTTGTAATAAATAATAGGGCAAGACAATTGCCGGCTTATTTATATTGTACGAATCTGATAAATGGTTGATTTCTGAACAGATAGTTCGTAAATGAGACTGTTTACTTTGAAATTACATTGTACCCTAAACGTCACATCGAGATATGAGCAGGCTATACACGCTTATTGTTACAAAATGAATTGTTCCAAATTCATTTTGATCGTCAGCTCGAGTGTTTTTCAGCCCTTTTGAGATGTTTCTTTTTTTTTTGGGAAGATTGGATTGGGCTGAAAAATGTATCGAGAGCGCCTATCATCTCAATCTTTGATTTCAAAGGGTCGCGATTATTCCGCTGCGCTCCATGAGGTGCTTATCAAAAGACAAAATAAAATTACAATCTCTTCAGATCATCTCGATACATTTTTTCAGGCGGCAACCTTTTCCGGAAATAAACCTCATAAAGGCCTGAAAAAACACTCGATGTGACGATGTAACTGAAATTGAATTTTTAGCAATTTCAATTAATGGGTTATTAGGTTTTAAAAACGTGCTTACAAGCCCAGCAGCACTTCAGCAGGGCTTTTGCTCCCGAACAACATGCTCTCCGGAGTTTCCAGCATTTCTTTCACTTTTACCAGGAAGCTCACCGACTCTTTTCCGTCGATGATGCGGTGGTCGTAGCTCAATGCCAGATACATCATGGGCAGTATCTCTACCTTTCCGTCCACGGCCATGGGGCGGTCCACAATGTTGTGC
>JAIVHQ010000111.1 GCA_020200995.1 Flavobacteriales bacterium | reverse complement strand
AAATAAAAGACATTCGCAGAGAGACCGATCAATGCGTTTCCATCGCATTTGATATCCCGGCCGAGTTGCGCGAAGAATTCGAATACACCCAAGGGCAATACATCACCCTCAAAACGAATGTAAACGGCGAAGAGCTTCGCAGGTCATACTCCGCATGCTCCAGCCCCGTGGCCGATGCCGATCTTCGCATCGCAGTAAAGGCAATCGAAAACGGCCGCGTGAGCGGAAAACTCAACAACGACGTGTCGACCGGTGAGACCATCGACGTGATGCGCCCCATGGGCAACTTCTACGTAGACATGCCGGCTGAGAAAACCCTCCACTTGGCAGCTTTTGCCGCAGGCAGCGGAATCACACCCGTAATGTCACTCCTCAAGACGGCCCTCAAGGTGAACGACTCCAATACGTTTACCCTCTTTTACGGAAACCGTGACCGAAACCAGATTATCTTCAAAGACGAACTCGACGAACTCAAAAGCACCTATGGCAACCGACTTCAGGTGATTCACGTCCTGAGCAGGGAAGAAACAGAAGACCCCCTGTTTACGGGCCGAATTTCAGCAGAAAAGTGCAGCGCCCTCCTCGACCGCTTCACTGATGTCGCCACCGCCGACCATTACTTTCTTTGCGGCCCCTTTGAGATGATCGAAGGCATTCGCGGATCGCTGATGGACAAAGGCATCTCTGAGGACAAGATCCGTTTTGAACTTTTCACCACCGAGACTCCCAAGGAAATTGAGGGCGATGAACCCGCTGCCGAAAAGGAAGAAGGCAACATGACACCTGTGCCTTCCAGCAAGGTAATGGTGATCCTGGACGGTGAAGAAACCGAAGTGGAAGTGACCGATGCCGATTGTATTCTCGACGCTGTGCTGGACGCCGGTCTCGACGCGCCATACGCCTGCACGGGAGGCTCATGCTGCACCTGCCGGGCGAAAGTACTGAAAGGAAAGGTTGTGATGGACGTTAACTACGCTTTGACGGACAAGGAAGTAGAAGACGGATACATCCTCACCTGCCAGTCGCACCCGACGACCACTGAAATGACCGTGGACTACGACGCACCCTGATAGTCGATTGGTTGCTGGCCTTCGAGGCGCGCAGTCATCGATTTTTCGGGAACGATTTCCATAAAGAAATACACCACCTCTACGAACCCGCCGAAGAGGATGAAGAGCAGGATCCAAATCACCTTCATGGTGGTGGAGAGCTTCTTGTGAACGCCCGCGTGAATGATGTAAAAAATCAGGATGGCGGTACTGAGGAAGGTCAAAAAGATCAACCATAAAAGCACCCCTTTAAAAGATTCGAGGAAGGTTGCTCTGATCAATTCCTCATCGCCCGAAGAGAGGGTGGGAATGAACTCAGCCAAAAACCAAACAAAAAAGCCGAGGCCAATAAAAAGCTGGCTGATGGTAAGAATACCGATAATGACTTTTCCGTAAAGTGGAATGCGCATATTTAATGAGATGATTCTCGGGCGAAGTTAGGGCAAAAGTCGTTACTTCGGGGCGCAAATTACCTGAGCGGTAAAAATCCGTGGTCAATGGCTGCTCGCCCTGAAAACACCTTCGAATCCCCTGTCCGAGGCGGCATCGCGCTGTCGCGGTTTCTGTACCGTCCCGTCGATATCGCCCCGCTCGCTGTATTTCGAATTCTGATGGGGATTTTGATGTCGGCCGAAGGATTCGGCGCCATCATGACGGGCTGGGTGAGGACCAATTATGTGGATGTCCCTTTCACCTTCAATTTCATCGGCTTCGACTTCCTTCAGGTGCTCGTCGGGCCGCAGGCGTATGCGGTGTATGTTGCACTTGGAATAGCCGGCCTGGGCATCGCCTTCGGCTACCGGTACCGTTGGAGCGTGAAGCAGTGCCCTACTGGTCGAAGTGGATTTTCAAAATCCTCCTGCTCATCGTGTACATCTACGCCGCCATTGCCAAACTCTACCCCGACTGGATTTCCGGAAAGGCCGTGGAAATCTTCCTCAGCAGCCGCACCGATTACCCCTTGCTCGGTCCGCTTTGCGACGAGCAGTGGTTCATTTTACTAATCGCCTACGGAGGCATCGCCTTCGACTTTTTAGTGGTGCCGGCATTGTGGTGGCGCCCCACGAGGAGGGTGGCTTTTGCCGTTTCAATTGGATTTCACCTTTTCAACTCCGTTGTTTTTCAAATCGGTATTTTCCCATACATGATGTTGATTTGCACAGTGCTTTACTTCGATCAGGCACTAATCAGGCGCCTGTTTTTCAGGAAGGCCCGCGTGTGGCAGGGGGCACCCGATCATTTGTTATACCCGGCGCCTTTCGGCAAAAACAGTTCCCCGGCAGGCAGGCGCCTCCTCGAGGGGTTTCTCTTCGCCTTCCTTGCAATGAACCTGCTTCTGCCCCTGCGTCCGTTCTATTTGCCCGGCAGCCCCCACTGGTCTGAAGAAGGCCACCGCCTCTCCTGGCACATGATGCTCCGCAGCAAATCGGGGGTGGTGCACTTCGTGATCAAAGACGCCGAGGGCGGCACCGTGAAAACCGTGCACCCTCACAACAAGCTACCGAACAAGCTCGCGCGCAGCATGGCCACGCGTCCCGATCTCATCTGGCAATACGCACAAAGGCTCGGGGACAGCTACAGCGAAGAGACCGGCGAAACGGTTCGGATCTACGCCCGCTCCAACGTGAGCCTCAACGGCAGGCCCTACCGCCCCATGATCGATCCGGGGGCCGACCTCTACGAGGCAGAATGGAGCCATTTCAAACCGAGTCCCTGGGTGCTTCGACATCCCGATTTGTGACATTCTACCCTTTGAGTACCCTTTTAAAATGCAGTTCATCTTGCATAAATGAACTGAAATTTGCGGAGGTTTTGCCGAATGAGTTGTTGCAGCGCAACATCAGCCCTGCCCATCCCTTCCATCAGCGGCTTCGTCGTTTTGCTTGGCGCACTTCAAAAATTATTATCTACCTTTCTCGTGAAATCCCAAGTTGCTTATGAGGAATTTAGTTTGTGCTGCAGTAACCACCCTTTTCCTTCTATCTGCCAAAGGCATTTACGCCCAAAGTGATGTCTACTTCCCGCCCGTATCGGGCAATGACTGGGAGACCCTTTCACCCGATTCACTCGGCTGGTGCCCTGAAAAAATTGAATCCTTGCTGAACTTTGTGGAAGATACGGACGGAAGGGCATTCATCATCCTCAAAGACGGCCGCATTGTTCTGGAAAGTTACATGAACGGCTTCACTCCCGACAGCATGTGGTACTGGGCTTCGGCCGGGAAAACCATCACCGCTGCCCTCGTCGGCATTGCCCAGGAAGAAGGCCACCTCGACATTCACAACCCTGTAGCAGATTACCTGGGCACAGGCTGGACCGACTGCCCCGCCGGCGAAGAACTTGAGCGCACCGTGTTCCACCAGCTCACGATGTCATCCGGATTCAATGAGGCACTCCTTTTCTGGGACTGCACAGACCCCGAGTGCTTCAACTGCTTTTATGAGCCCGGCGAAAAATGGCACTACCACAACGGAGTGTACCGAAGGCTTATCGAAGTAGTCGAAGAAAGCGCCGAAACCACCCGCAACTTGTACACCACCCAAAAGATCAAGAATAAAATCGGTATGCAGGGATTCTGGTTCGACAACCTCTTCATCAGCCGTGCGCGCGATATGGCTCGATTCGGATTATTGGCGCTCAACGACTTTGTGTGGGACGGTGACCCCGTGATCAACGACACTGCTTATGTAAACGCCATGCGCAGTACCGCCCTGCCGGCCAATCCGGCTTACGGCTACCTGTGGTGGCTCAACGGCAAAGACCACTTTTACGCACCACTGATTCAGCAGCAACAGCCGGGCTGGATCTTGCCCTCGGCTCCCGCCGATATGTACGCCGGCATGGGCGCCAACGACCAGCGCATGTACGTGGTCCCCTCACAAGGGCTCACCGTGGTTCGCATGGGCGAAGTGGCATTTGAGGCAAGCACAGCCCTCAGCGGATTTGACGATCAGCTCTGGCAATACATCTCTGATCTCGCATGTGATCCCCTGACAGCAGCATCTACAGACCGGTCCGAAATCAACCTCACCGTATTCCCCAACCCTTCCCCTGGTGTAGTGTCAATTGCCAACCCCGAGAAATTCAGCGCCGGCCGAATTTTTAACATGGCTGGAATCCGTGTTTGGGAAGGAACAGAGAACGACCTCAGCGGTCAAATCAACCTGCGCGCAGGGGTGTACGTGATGGAAGCCGACCTTCGCGAAGGCGGCAAGCGCAGCGCCAAAATCGTGGTATTTTAAACCCGAACCTGAGTTCGGTTATAATTCGGGAATTCAGATATTCATAAAATGGGAGATGCCAGGCGCGTTTTCAAAGCTTTAGCGGGCTAAAGCGCGAAAATGCAACGCAGCATCTCGCATTTTATGGGTAAGTCAATATCAACTTACTGCTGTATTTTCAACTTCAATGCCAAAACACAACTTTGCTCATTGCAGGCATTTACTATTTTTTGGGTTAACCATTTTATCTCCTGACGTTCTGAATCCTGAAGAATAATCGAACTCAGGTTCTGACGTTCACACGGACTTAACATCCGAACGGGCCGGGCTGCGTACCTTGCGCCCAAAATTCAAAGAACCGTGAAGCGACTCCATCAATCCTTTTTCTCCTTTTTAACCGCCCTCATCTGCCTTTCGGCAAATGCGCAAGACCTCATCCAATCGGGGCCCATGAACGGCTACAGCGAAATGCGCGAAGCAGCCGTATGGGTGCAAATGACCGAAGCCTGCATTGTGGAACTCTACTACCGTCCGGACACGGCGCCCGAGGCAGTGGAGCGCAGCCTCGCGGTATCCGCTTCTCCCGAAAGGGCCTACACCGCCCACCTCATCGCCGATAAGGTGGAGCCGGGCGTGCGCTACACTTATGACATCTATGCCAACGGACAGAACCAAACCGCCAATCTCGACCTCAGCTTTACCACCCAAGCCCTGTGGCAATACCGCACCGATCCGCCTGAATTCACCATCGCCGCGGGGAGCTGTGCCTACATCAATGAGGAAGCTTATGATCGCCCCGGCAAAGGTTACGGGCAGGATTACGCCATCTTTGAACGCATCGCCGATGCGGAGCCCGACATGATGCTCTGGCTGGGCGACAACGTGTATTTCCGCGAAGCCGACTGGTTCAGCAAATCCGGCATCCACCGCCGCTACACCTACGCCCGCAGCCTGCCCGAAGTGCAGCGGCTGCTGCGCACGGGACAACACTACGCCATCTGGGACGACCACGACTACGGACCCAACGACGCCGTGCGTTCCTGGCCGCACAAAGACAAGACCCTCGAGGCTTTCAAAATGTTTTTTGCCAACAACGGCTACGGCGTCAACGGACTCGGAGGCATCACAAGTTTCTTTCAATTCAACGACCTGCACTTCTTTCTGCTCGACAACAGGTGGAACCGCACTGATTACAAGGCAAAAACCGTGGATCACCAGGTTTTCGGTCGGGAGCAGATCGACTGGCTTATTGAAAACCTCGCCCTTAGCCGTGCCCCGTTCAAGTTTATCGTCACAGGCGGGCAAATCCTAAACGACGCTGCCGTTTATGAAAACTATTCCAACTACCCCGAAGAGCGCGCATATCTTCTCGACCGCATCGCCGAGGAAGAAATTGAAGGCGTGATATTCCTCACCGGCGACCGCCACCACACCGAACTGTGCCGGGTGGAGCATAAGGGCACGGTGA
>JAIVHQ010000012.1 GCA_020200995.1 Flavobacteriales bacterium | reverse complement strand
CAATAAAAAGAACCCCTTTATACACATGCGGCGGATCATTGAGCTTTACATAAACCACCCAATCGCCTATAGGAACACGTCTTTTGGCGCGGCACTCACCTTCGAATGTTCCCGACCCTTCAAACAGCAGGCGTGCAGCCTGATTGCTTCTGTTTTTTTTAACCAATTGGTAGGAAAACATTTCATCCTTGCCCGACTCATCCATTTCCAGGGCCCTTAGAAAGGTTTCCATCCTGACGATGACTGCAGAAAAACCCGCAAGGGTATCTCCTTTGAAAATCGGATACCTCCCTACAAAACCTTTCCCACCCTGCTTGAGGTTGATAGGTCCCTCAAAGTATAGTTCGCCTCTCGCGACTGCCTCCAGGGCTTCTGCGCGGTGCTCCGGCACATCCATTACGGCGTAGCCGATACTCGCCTCATTGCCCTTGAGCGGAAAGGTGCGGATGATGGTATTTCCACGCACCCATTGCAAGGCATCGATATTTTTATTTTTGGATAAAATGGCTTCAGCGGTCGAGTCAAAATCCATTCCCGCCAAATCTCTTTCGAGCAAAAAAGCAAATATTTTGGATGCAGCTACGCTTTCGTTGAGGGCAGACTCCAGCTGGCTTTTCACCGCGATTGCACGCTGTTCCGCTTTGAGAAAGTCGGCTTCTTTCTCACCTTTGTAAAGCAAAAAGCCAACGAGCAATGACAAAGGCAATGTAACGACCACACTTGCCAAAAAGGCCTTACCCGAAATACTTCTGAGAAATTCTTTCATGTTGCCGACGGGATTACTCCCGGCGGTAAATGTAATCTTTCGGATGAAATCTCATCAATTCATATGTAATTTGCGGGGCCGGTGTTGGTGATTATGCATTCCATTGTCGAGAGTGGGCCCTGCATATGAACCCGGTCACAGCTCTGATCCCATTCTAACAAAACACACGGTTGACGCTGCGGATCAATGTCGCGGCGAATTAAAGTTTCTGAACAGAATTGATCACCCCCTCACCAACTTCTTGTACTTGATCCTTTTGGGGCCTGTGTCGCCGAGGCGTTTCTTTTTGTTCTCCTCGTACTCGCTGTAGGTGCCTTCGAAATAGTACACCTGCGAATCGCCTTCGAAGGCGAGGATATGGGTACAGATGCGGTCGAGGAACCAGCGGTCGTGAGAGATCACCACAGCGCAACCCGCAAAGTCCATAATGCCTTCTTCGAGCGCACGCAGCGTGTTCACGTCAATGTCGTTGGTCGGCTCATCGAGGAGGAGCACGTTGGCCTCGGTCTTGAGGGTCATCGCCAGGTGAAGGCGGTTTCGCTCCCCGCCCGAGAGCACGCCTACTTTCTTGTTCTGATCAGTGCCGTTGAAGTTGAATTTTGAAACATAGGCTCGCGAGTTGTGCTTTGTTCCTCCGATTTCGATGTACTCCGTACCGCCCGTCACCACTTCCCAGACTGTTTTCTCAGGGTCGAGGTCTTTATGGCGTTGATCCACATAGCCGATCTGGACAGTTTCGCCAATCTTGATCTCACCCGAATCCGGTTGCTCCTCCCCCATGATGATGCGGAAGAGGGTGGTCTTTCCCGCCCCGTTGGGGCCGATCACACCCACAATTCCGGCGGGCGGAAGCTTGAAGCTCATGTCTTCGTAAAGCAGTTTATCGCCGTATGATTTCGAGAGTCCTACGGCTTCAATCACTTCATTTCCGAGGCGCTGTCCGTTGGGGATGGGCAATGCCAGGCGCGCTTCTTTTTCGGCGCCGCCCTGTGCCATCATTTTATCGTAATTGCTGAGGCGGGCTTTGTTCTTGGCATGGCGGCCTTTGGGATTCATGCGTACCCATTCGAGCTCGCGCTCGAGCTCCTTGCGGCGCTTGCTTTCGTGCTTCTCTTCCTGCGCAAGGCGCTTGGATTTTTGGTCGAGCCATGAGCTGTAATTTCCTTTCCAGGGAATGCCTTCACCGCGGTCGAGTTCGAGGATCCAGCCGGCCACATTGTCGAGGAAGTAGCGGTCGTGGGTCACAGCCAGCACAGTTCCCTTGTATTGCTGCAAGTGCTGCTCAAGCCACTGCACCGATTCGGCGTCGAGGTGGTTGGTGGGCTCATCGAGGAGGAGCACATCGGGCTCCTGTAGTAGCAGCCTGCAGAGGGCCACCCTTCTGCGCTCACCACCCGAGAGGTTGGCGATGGGCGTATCGCCTTCGGGCGTGCGCAGGGCATCCATGGCAATCTCGAGTTTGGTCTCAAGGTCCCAGGCGCCGAGGGCTTCGATGCGGTCTTGCACTGCGGCCTGACGGTCGATGAGTTTTTGCATCTTGTCCGGGTCGTTCATGATCTCCTCATCCATGAACTTGTTGTTGATCTCCTCGTACTCAGCGAGCACGTCTGTGATCTCCTTGACCCCTTCCATCACCACTTCCTTCACCGTCTTCGAGTCGTCGAGCTGAGGCTCCTGAGGTAGATACCCCACCGAGTAGCCGGGCGACCACACCACATCGCCCTGATACGCCTTGTCGAGGCCGGCGATGATCTTCATCACGGTGGATTTTCCCGCACCGTTGAGTCCGAGAATACCAATCTTGGCTCCGTAGTAGAAGGAGAGGTAAATGTCTTTAAGAATGTGTTTGCCTGTGGGTGTGGTCTTGTTGACCTTCACCATTGAGAATATAATTTTCTTGTCGTCGCTCATCGGGTGAGATTTAAATGGAGTTCAAAGTTGCAAAAAAACGCCTCAATGCCACATGGTCTATGTCGCAGAGAAGGCGTTTGTATCAAGGGGCACAATTGGTCAGACTACTTTGAGTCCGTTCATCGGCCAGCGGATGGTGTCTTCGTCAATGAAGTACGGGCCCCACTGAATGTCCATCACCTCTCCGTCCTCAATCCAAAAAACCATTTCGAGTTCTTCGGCTGTGATGGAGTGGTAATCGGGCGACTCGGCAGAAGACCAGTCTTCTTTGACCGGTTTTTTCACATCTAGCTCCAACAGCAATTGCGTGATGTCTAAAGCCGACATTCCGATCGGTTTTTTCCCGTTCAATACGGCGTCGGGATCACTCACAGCAATGGTGCAGAGCTTCCAGTCTTCGCTTTTTTCAAAACTCATCGACACCTCAATTTCATCGTAATGCCAGGATTCAGTGACATCCTCATCGTCGTCGTCGTGTGAATTGGATTCTATTTCATCGGGTTCGCCCATCAATTTGCGGACTTGGTCTTTGCTCATTCCGAACAAAATGGATCCGAGACCTGTGCCGGGCTTAATTTCTGTCAATTCAGTTTTCATGGTGGTTCAATTAGGCTACAAAGATAGCTTTTGAAACCCTTTTACTGAACTTGAAAGCGGGAATTCACAAAGGTTTGCGAACCCATTGATCAGTCAGACCGATAAAGTGCGGCCGGAGTGAAACTGTAGTGCCTCCTAAGCATCGCATCCAAATAGCACAAAGACGTTAATTCCCGCCGCCTCTGAAAGGCCACATCATTGGTGTTAGAAACTCGATTTTCCGGAGCCCTTGCTGTATGCTTGAATTCGCTTGGCTTTTTCTTTAGATTTGCTCGGTTCTTAACAGACGTTAAATTATCCTGACGAAACGAAGACAGGGCGGTTTCCTATGAGTTCTTTAGTTAAAGTTGCTCTTCAATGTATCCAAAACGGGATGTTTTCTGTAAGAACTAAACCACAGTTGCGCCACCGCAATTAGTACCCCCCGAAAACTAAAGGGCCAAAATGCTTTTTAACTCACTGCATTACGTCATATTTTTTCCAATCATCATTGCGCTTTACTTCGCTTTGCGAAAAAATTGGCGGTGGGTTTTGCTTTTGGCGGGCAGCTACTATTTCTACATGTCGTGGAAGCCGGAATACGCGTTGCTTCTCCTGGCGAGCACTTACATAGATTTCTGGGCAGGGTTAAAAATGAGCAAGTTAGGAACTAAAAAGGAGCGTCTTCCTTTTTTGATCTTAAGCTGCTTCTCAAATTTAGGAATCCTCTTCTTCTTCAAGTACTTCAACTTTTTCAGTCTCAATATTCACGAACTCGCCTCGATGTCAGGGGCATCATTTCCGCCCATCACGCACTATGTTCTTCTGCCGCTGGGCATTTCGTTTTACACTTTTCAGACCCTCAGCTATTCAATAGATTTATACAACGGAAGCATAAAACCCGAAAGCCATTTCGGCTACTTTGCGCTCTACGTGTCTTTTTTCCCTCAACTGATCGCTGGACCCATTGAGCGGAGCAGCCACCTCATCCCTCAACTGAGAAAATCTGTCAATCTCGACCTTCAGGACATACGTTACGGCCTGAATAAGATCGCCCTGGGGTTCTTCAAAAAGCTGGTGATTGCCGACAACGTCGGCGTGTACGTAGACTATGTATTCGCTGACTTAAGCGTCTCAAACGGAACCCAGGTATTCGCAGCCCTCGTGTTTTTTGGTATTCAACTGTTCTGCGACTTCAGCGGTTACACCGACATCGGGATCGGTTCCGCCCGCTTGCTCGGGATCAAGCTCGTTGAAAATTTCAATCGCCCGTACTGGGTCAAAAGTATCAGGGACTTCTGGAGTCGATGGCACATGTCGCTGACCCAGTGGGTGTTTATCTACATGCAATACCCGCTTTTGGGAAACAAAGCCGGCGAGGCACGGCGCTTTTGGGTCAACGTTCTGGTGTTGGTCGCTATTGGGTTTTGGCACGGAGCGAGCTGGACATTTGTACTGTTCGGCCTTTCGCATGGTCTGATCATAGGGATACAGGGCCAAATCGAAGTTGCGCGATCCATACCCCGGATCGAGAATAAAATTTACAGGAAAGCGGTTATTCCCATTTGGAATGCTATTCTAATATGCCTTAGCACACTTATGTTTCGTGCGCAGTCGCTCGACGACGTCTTCGTGGGCTACGGCAAAATCTTTACAGATTGGAGGTGGGACCTTTCATCGGTCACCTCCGGATTTGGTGGAGGGTCGGGCTTTTTCATTCTGGTATTGCTCAGTTTGCTATTGGTTCCCACAATTTTCTTTAATCGAGAACTGAAATTCAGAAGCAATCTGTTGTACCTGATGGTTATATTCACATTGATAATTATGTTTGGAGAAGATGCGAATCAGCAATTTATATATTTCCAATTCTGATAACGGCGAGGCCAAGCCCTCGTTGGTGTTTCAGAAATTATGGCCGCTGGCGCTTTTTGTGATCGCCTTTCTCCTTGGTACCGACTATGTGTACACCGAGTACATGATATTCATGAGAGATTGGGCCAACCAGTCGAAAGTAAAGCGACTGCTCGACGAGAACAATCCGAGCGAAATTCCCGTGTTCGGAGCTTCAGTTGCGCGCAGCTCATTTACCCCCGACTCCATCAGCCCCGACTGCTACAATTACGGGATGGGTAAAGCCCTGTTTGACGTCACACGGCTGCTTCTGAAAGTGGAGTGTGAGAAAGATAAAGATACTCCCATCATTTTTGAAATCAACCCGCGCACCTTTATCCGAAACCCAAAGAACACCGTAAATGCGTCCACCTTTATTCCCCTGCTTAACAGGCCGGGAATCGAAAACTTCCTAAAGGAAAGCGATATGTACAGCTGGCATTACGAAGTACCGGGACTGCGGTATTTTGGCAACTACTACTTCTACACCATTGGCCCCTTGCGCAGGAAGACAGGTGATAAAAAGAGCAACAGGGGTGCCATGCTCGAAGACGACAGCCAAACGCAAGAGGACGTCCAATTATTCGTTCAAAGGTTGAACAACCTCAACAGCACAAGGGCTGAGATCATTTCCAAAAAAGAAAATCCCAATGTAAACCTGACCCCCGAGGATGAGTACGCACTCTTTATGATCAATGCTATGGTGTACTTCCATGCAGACTCCGCTTATGTAAATGAATTTGAAGGATATATCAGAGACAACAGACACAGAAAATTCATTCTGACCACTGTGCCCACAAACCCATTGCTCAAATCGAGTTTGATCAACTTTGACGAGTTCGCGGTTTTTGCCGAGGCCCTGGCCGAAAGGCATGAAAACGCGTACTACCTGGATTACTCCGACTTTCCTACCGAGCTGGATTATTACAAAAACCCCACCCATTTCAGTGCCAAGGGAGCCCGTATCTTCTCAAGTGCCTTTGCCAAAGATTTTACCCGGATTACAGGCATTCGTCAAGATGGCAGCAAAGCATATTGATTAAAATTTTACTTCACGTATTGCGACAGGCATCTCCTCCGAGCCGGTGAATGCCAAAGACAACGAGTAGCCTTCTGCGAGAGGGAGGTTTCGCACTTGCACAGGCTGTTCATTGACCAAAATGCTCCCGTCAGAGATATTCAGCTCGGCCATAGGAAGCATCATCCCCCTGCCGTCTGCTTTCGCGCAGGCCTCTTTGGCACACCACAATTTGAAAAAATCGAGATCAGGAGCCGCTGAATTTTGCAAATCTTCAAGTTCAGTTTCGCTGAGTACATGGCCGAACAGCTCCAAATCGACAGGTCGAATCTTTTCGACATCCACACCTACCCTGCAGACCACTGAAGCAGCACACACAGCGACTTCTGAGCTGTGGGATAAACTGAAATCAAATTCGGGCTGATCAAGAATGTAAGGCCGTCCCGAATAGACGTCTACCCGATATTCCGGCAGCTCCTTGAGTCCGAAAATCTCAGCCGCTTTTTGCAACAGCATTTTGACCGCAAGGCTTCGAACCCTGTCGGGATGCCTGCGGTACTTCATTATGCTTTCTCGAAAACTCCGGGGGAGCAATGCCATCCGCGCATCAAAGTCTTCAGCACCGAGGCTTTCAGGCACCGAGCAGTACAACACCACAATGCCCTCTGATGTGAGTTGATCAGACATTCACTCCCGCAGGTTTAAAACCGATCTCCTTAAGAAAGAAGGAAAAACACCCTCCTGACAACCCCGAATGTGAACAATGAAAATAATCGACTTGCCGCAAAGCGCAAGACATGGCGCAACAAGATCGTTGACTTCTACAGGCATACATCATTGCGGCCATGCGCTTCAATTCTTAATCTTTTCTATTGAACAGCGAAGCGATCCTGGCAAGCAGCCCTCGCGGGCCTTC
Organism: Flavobacteriales bacterium; assembly: GCA_020200995.1. Taxonomy (GTDB): domain Bacteria; phylum Bacteroidota; class Bacteroidia; order Flavobacteriales_D; family Cryomorphaceae; genus T3Sed10-241. Next base: position 8,729 of record JAIVHQ010000012.1, on the reverse strand, counting down.
GCTTTTCTGAACAACAGCGGGGTCCTCTGCAGTTTTCGGAGATTCCTGTTCATTATCGACCTGCGCGGCAGCCGTTTTAGCCTTGTCAACATCAGCAGTTGCCTGCGATTGAGGCCCCGGCCCTGCCGATGCTTCATTCGCGTCAGTCGAAATCTTCTCCAAAAGATAAGTCGTTAGCAGATTAACAGAGCTGTAGTTATACAAGTCTACAGGCTCCACCCGTACGCCGATATAGCGACTTAAGGACTCGGATATTTGAATGCCTTGAATGGACGACATGCCTATCATAGCGAAAGAGACGTCTTCGTCAATTTCACCGGAATCAAGCTCCAAAACACGCGAAATTTCGGCAACAAGCCATTGCTTTAACGCGTTTTCATCCAGTGTAGCAGCAGTAGCCTGATCGGAATCGCCCGCAGTATTTTCAGTTGAATTTTCACCCGATGCGTTGCCTTGCGAATCACTTGAAGCCAAGACGCCCGGGATTTCAGCTGATAGGTATAGCTCCTTGCATTTTACGCGCTGAATTTTACCGCTGGTGGTTTTTGGGATTTGCCCGGGTGAAATCAGGTAAACCGCCTCCGCAACCAAATCATGGTTCTGACTGATCTGACTTCGGATCAAATCAATCAACTCCTCGGGATTAAAGTCGCGAAGATGGGACCTCGCAATTTCCTGCAAAACCACAATGCGCTCCTGCCCATCCTCTTCTGAGAAAACGGCTCCCGCATTTTCCTGAAAGTATTGGCTGCTGTTTTGAACGGTTTTCTCAATATCCTGAGGGTAAAAATTGGCTCCGTTGATGATGATGACTTCCTTGAGGCGGCCTGTAATGTAAAGCAGACCTGCGTCCATAAAGCCCAGATCACCCGTGCGGAGGTAGGCTTCATTTTTGTCTGCCGGATGGTCGTCTACATCAAGAACGGGAGTTTCAAAAACCTCTTTGTTGGCCTCAGGCTTTTGCCAATATCCTAAGGCTACACTCGGACCCTTCACGCAGATTTCACCAACCATGCCCGAAGAACATTCCCTGTTGCTATCGGGATTCACAATTTTCACCTCCATGTCTTTCAGCACAGCACCACTGCTTACAAGTTCTTGCACTTCACCTCCGGGCTCTTCGCCTACCTTTTCGATTTTGCCGTTGCGCATGGCTTTATCGTCTACCGATATTGTCTTCACAGGTCCCTTCGCTGCGCTTACAATCAATGTGGCCTCAGCCAGTCCGTAACACGGCAAAAAACTGCTTTCTGAAAATCCCGTCTCCGCAAAATGCTCGGCAAACCGCCTCATAGTAGCTGCCCTGACAGGCTCTGCTCCATTGCAAGCCACTTTCCAGTTAGAGAGGTCGACTCCTTTAAGTGCGTCTTTACTGATGTGCTTCACGCAAAGGTCATAGGCGAAATTCGGAGCAGCTGATGCATCGGCTTTGTAATCTGACATAGCCTGCAGCCATTGCAATGGGCGTCGGATGAAATCAGCAGGCGCCATAAAGGTGAGTGTGCTCCCGTTGTAAATATTGAAAATAATGTTTCCGATGAGCCCCATATCGTGGTACACGGGAAGCCAGCTCACAATATTTTCGGTGTCACCCAGCAGACCCTTCACGAGCCAGGTATTGTGGATCACATTTTTATGGGTCACTTGCACGCCCTTAGGATCACCCGTTGAGCCGGAGGTGTACTGTAGAAAAGCCAATGAGTCAGGATCAATGTCGGGCAATTCGCACATGGCCTGGTCGCCAATTAAATCGACGTCGATCCAATTCATATTCTTAAGTGCCGTATTTTCTGCAAACCACGCTTTGGCCTTGGTACTGCTCCGCGACTCACCCAGAATCAGGACGGGCCCGCAGTCGAGCGCCACTTTTTCGAACCGCTCTAGCCTGCGTTTTCCGGAAGGAACATACAGCGGCACGGCAACAATCCCCGACATGAGGCAGGCAAAAAATGCCACGGGAAAACTAAGCCCCGAATTCAATACGAGCATGGCGCGGTCGCCAGGCTTGGCGTGTTCGGATATTTTGCAAGCCAGGTTGCGCGAAGCGACGTACAGTTGGTGGTAGGTGAGCGTAGATGCCTGAGCATTTTCTCCCTCGAGAAATCGGTAGGCCACCTTCTGCGGGTGGCGGGCTTTGCGCAATGCAAGGGCTGATGTAATATCGGAAAAGGCCGGACCGTCGTCTGTTTTTGCATCCTCAGAATCGGACTTTGTCTTGCCGCCGGAATTTTTCAACCGCCCCGCATCCCGACTGCCCAATGGCTCGGGTATGCTACCTGATGTATACAGCTCCACACACTTGAGGCGTCGTATCTTTCCGCTTGTGGTTTTTGGGAGGCGGCCCGGGCTGAGCAAATATACCGCACTGATGAAAAGCTCATGACTTGCCACAACCCGTCGGATAATATCATCAATTACTTCATCGATATCAACGGTTCTGATGTGGGCACGAGAAATCTCCTGAAAGACGATGATTCGGTCGGGGCCGTCATCCTGCTCAACGCTGAAAACCGCTCCGGCATTTTCCTGCAACACCGGGTTGTCTTCCTGAATACTGCGCTCAATGTCCTGGGGGTAAATATTGGCTCCGTTGATGACAAACATTTCTTTAAGGCGGCCTGTGATGTAGAGCATTCCTCCATCGACGAAGCCCATATCACCTGTTCGAAGAAATTCGCCTTCGCTATTCAGGGTTTTGCCGGTGGCATCCGTTAACCGGGCACTGAATACCTCCTTGTTTAATTCTTTTCGGCTCCAATAACCGCGGGCCACACTCCTTCCCTGCACCCACACTTCTCCCACGGTATCAGGTGGGCAACTCACACGCGTATCGGGGTCTACAATTTCAATGCGCATGCCATCGGCAGGGGGGCCGCTACAAGCCAACGTTTTAGTCCGCACAGCGTCCGAAAGCTGTTTGATTCGAACCACCCTGTTTTCACCGAGTGCCTCCGCCTCGACTTCCAGGTCTCTGGTTGAATCCCTTCCTCCGGTGATTAAGGCCGCAGCCTCAGCCATTCCGAAACAGGGAGTAAAAGAAGCTTTCTGAAATCCGATTTTTTCAAACCGCTTGGCAAATCTTTCTACCGTTGCAGGTCTGATGGGCTCGGCCCCGTTGATCAACGCCTTGAGGTGAGAAAGATCGATACCCTCAAGTTCAGAATCTGCAATTTGCCGATAGCAGAGATCAAACCCAAAATTGGGAGAGCCACTGGCTTCGGCTTTGTACTTCGACATTGCCCTGAACCAACGAACAGGCTTGCGAATAAAATCAACCGGGGACATCAAGGTCAGTGTTCCGCCGCAATTGACGGCATATATCAGGTTGCCTATCAGCCCCATGTCATGATAGACAGGCAACCAACTGCAAAGTTCTTTTTGGCCTCCGCTAGCCAAATAAAGCGCATAGTTGTTGTGCACCAGGTTGTCATGGGTTACTTCCACCCCTTTCGGATCGCCCGTGGAACCGGAAGTGTACTGAAGCAGGGCCACGTCTTGAGGATCCAGTTCCGGGAGCTTCGCCTCAGAGGCGTCCATCGGCACATCGGTCGGCAACCACTTCACATCCATATTTACATCGCGCTCCGCAAACCAACTCTTTGCCTGGTTACAGATATCGGTGGTGGCCAGTGCCAACTCGGGCCTGCAATTTTTCACGACGTTTTCGAGCCGCTCCACCCTTCGCTTTCCGGAGGGTGGAAAAACGGGCACTGCGATCACCCCCGCCATGAAGCACCCATAAAGTGCTGTGACAAATTCAAGTCCCTGGGGGTAAAGCAATATGGCCCTGTCTCCCGGCTCCGCTAAATTCACCAGCTTATGTGCAATGGTCAAAGATGCGTCATAGAGTTCGGCATAAGTAAGCGAAGCTCCTTCGGTCTCCCCGTCGGTGAGATAGCGATAAGCGACTTTGTCAGGGCATTCTTTAAGGTAGTACTCCAGGGATTCAATCGAAGTACTAAACGGGCCGTCATGTTCTATTGTCATTATAGGTGGTCTGTGATGCAAAAAACCTCGCGCTGCTAGGTCGGCTAAGGATTGGGCCGGCTAAAGTAAGAAAGTGAATCTGAAAAATCACGCAGCAGATGCTTCACAGTTCTAATGCTGCCTGCGGATAATGGAAGAAAAGCGCAGAGATCAGTTGCCACTGCTTTAAGCTCGGCTTTCCTGTATTGCCTGCGCTGATTGATTCCCCCCTGGCAATCGGGGCTTAAAGCGATATCTATTTTATCCTTTCAGGAGTGTCGCCCACCGCATCGCTGCGTCCCTGATGCCCTGAACCTGAAAATCAACCATCGGGTACATCACTGCCCTTGGGCACTTAAATTCGTTGGCATACCTTTGCACCATGCAAGCATCACCCGCCGCGGGCAGACTTCCAAAAATACTTGTGATCAGCAATTATCGCTCGACGGTAACTGTTCGGCCCGAAGCCGAAATATTTATCGGCTTGGCTGCGGCGGGTTTTGAAATTGAGGTGATGACCTACGGAGACTCACCCTACGCTGAAAAATTTCGCGCTGCCGGCATTGAGGTGACCGACTTCCACCCCGAGCGAAAATTTGATTCCGTGGCAGCCAAATTCATCCGGGAAAGACTGGTCAAAGGCGGTCACGATATCTTGCACATGTTCAATAGCAAGGCCTACATGAATGGACTGCGGGCGGTGAAAGGCCTGCCTGTAAAGGTCGTGATGTACCGAGGCACCCAAGCCAATATTCACTGGTACGATGTAGCGCTTTACACCAAGTATTTTCACCCTCGGGTTGATAAAATCGTGTGCAATTCGCGGTCGGTTGAGGACGAATTTAACAAGCAATCGCTTACCGACCGGAGGTCTCGCTTCGTCACGATCAATAAGGGCCACCGCCCCGAATGGTATGCGGATACGGCCACCGCCGATCTTTCGGAATTCAAAAAATCGCCCGATACATTTGTGCTCACCTGCGTGGCCAACGCCCGAAGGGTAAAAGGAGTGAAATACCTTCTCGCCGCCATGGCCGAGATTGACTCCGCCGCTGATATCAGCTTGCTCCTGGTGGGGAATGGATTGGACACCGCAGAATTTAAGGCAGCAGCCCGAAAATCGGGTCACGGCGATCAGATATATTTCACGGGGTTCAGAGAGGATGCGCTATCGGTGGTCAAGGCCTCGGACGCCTTCGTGATGCCGTCCATCGGCGCCGAATCGCTCACCAAAGCCGTGGTAGAAGCCATGCACCTCGGCACCGCGCCCATCATCACCAACATTCCGGGGAATAAGTACATGGTGGAACATGGCCAAACGGGTCTGATCGTGCCCCCAAAGAACCCTCAGGCATTGGCGGAAGCCATCAGCGCCATGTACGAAAAGCGAACCTGGTGCGAAGAGATGGGGCAACATGCAGCGGCGAGGATCACCGAAATTTTGCACACCGACCGCACCATTATCGAAACCATGAAAAAACGCGTTGTTGTAGGCCTTTCGGGCGGAGTAGATTCGAGTGTAGCGGCATGGCTGCTCAAGGAGCAAGGCTACGAGGTGATAGGTCTGTTTATGAAAAACTGGCACGACGAATCGGTGATCATCGCCAATGAGTGCCCGTGGATCGAAGACAGCAACGACGCCATGCTGGTGGCCCAGGCGCTCGACATCCCCTTTCAGGTGATCGACATGAGCGCGGATTACAAGACGCGCATCGTCGACTACATGTTTGCCGAGTACGCGGCGGGGAGAACGCCCAATCCCGATGTGCTCTGCAACCGCGAGATCAAATTTGATGTGTTCATGAAAACTGCCCTTTCACTGGGTGCCGATTTTGTGGCCACAGGCCATTACTGTAGAAAGGCCGAAACCGAAGTGGATGGAAAAACCGTGTACAGGCTCCTTGCCGGGCTCGATGCCGGCAAAGACCAGAGTTACTTCCTCTGCCAGGTGAGTCAGGACCAATTGGCCAAAGCCCTCTTCCCGATCGGGGAGCTGCAAAAATCTGAAGTGCGAAAAATTGCCGAAAAAGCAGGATTGGTCACTGCTGATAAAAAGGATTCTCAAGGTCTGTGCTTTGTCGGGAAAATTAGCCTGCCCGATTTTTTGCAGCAGCAGCTCAAGCCGAAAAAAGGCGAGATTATCGAAATACCCGCCGGAGCGGTGAACGGCGCAGGAGTTGAAATCTCTGAAGAACTTTCAACCCTCACAAGACCGCATCATTTTGAGAAATCGCAAGGCGAAGTAGCCGGAGAGCACAGCGGTGCGCATTACTTCACCATCGGTCAGCGCAAGGGGCTCCACGTGGGAGGCAAAGCCAAGCCGCTCTTCGTGATCGGCACCGACGTTATCGAAAATGAAGTCTACGTGGGGCAAGGCGACGACCACCCCGGCCTTTATCGAAAAGGGATTCGAATTCCCGCAGCCGAAGTGCACCACACACGCCCCGACCTGGCTTTGGCTCCCGGTGAAAAAAGGCGTTACAAAGTGCGCATTAGGTACCGCCAACCCCTCGAAGACGCGACATTGGAATACGACGGAGAAGCCCTTTTCATCATCTTCGACAGGCCACAGCGCGGAGTGGCGCCGGGCCAATTTGCCGCATGGTACGACGGTGAGGAATTGATCGGATCAGGAGTTATTCATTAGACACCTTAGACATCTGAGGTGCGAATCCCGTTCGCTCCTCGATTACATATCGATTGCGATCGGGGTTTGTGCCCCGCACCAGCTCGGCGATAAACCCGCCGATGAACAATTGCGACCCTATTATCATGGCCGTTAAGGCGACGTAAAAAGCAGATACGGTTGCGATATTCTTAGCTGGAATATGGTGGTACATGGCAAACAGCTTTGAGGCGGCCAGATAGCCAAACATCACAGCACCCACCAAAAATGAGATCACCCCGAGCGTACCAAAGAGGTGCATGGGACGTTTCCCGTAGGTGCTCACAAAGCTCAGCGTCAGCAGATCGAGCGGCCCTTTGATAAACCTCGAAAGTCCGTATTTGGTCTCGCCGTATTTTCGGGGGCGGTGCTGCACCACCTTTTCTCCTATTTTTGAATAGCCGAGCCGCTTTGCCAGCACGGGGATGTAGCGGTGCATGTCGCCGTAGAGCTCCACCTCCTTTACCACCTTGGTTTTGTAAGCCTTTAGTCCGCAGTTAAAATCGTGTAGGTGAATTCCCGACATCTGCCGCGTAGCCCAGTTGTAGAGTTTTGTGGGGATGGTTTTTGAAATGGGGTCGTAGCGCTTTTTCTTCCAGCCCGACACGAGGTCATAACCCTCCTCTCGGATCATGCGCACCAGGTCGGGGATCTCATCGGGCGAATCCTGCAAGTCGGCGTCCATGGTGATGAGCACATCACCCGAGGCCGCCTCAAAGGCAGATTGCAGACCAGCGGCCTTCCCGTAATTTCGCGAAAAGCGGATGGCCTTGAGGTAACCGTATTTTGCGGAAAGCGACTGAATCACCTCCCAACTGCTGTCGGTGCTGCCGTCGTCGACCATGATGACCTCGCCTTCGAGGGCGGATTCTTTAAGCACACGGCGGATTTGTTTCCGCAGCTGAATCAGTCAATTCGGAGCCATGGGTGGGTGGAGGATCTTTTTTCATGAACGCGGCAAAGATAAGGCTAAGCACCAAATAGAAAAGTGCGTACCACATGAAGGTTTTTGCCATTCCGACGGGGGTGAACCCGTCCACAATACTTTCCTCGGTTTCCTGCATTATTTCCTCCATTTGATCTCTGCTCATGGTACTTTGCATGAATTTCTTCTGCGACTCGAGCGCTTGCACCAACACCTTCTCGGGGTAGTCCTGGTCGATGTATGTAATGTAGGCCAACGAAAAAACTGTTGAAATAACCCCGCCGATAAGAAGGCCGGTAAAAGTCAATTTAAAAACCGCCCAAAAGGAAATATATCCGCCCAAATCCATCCTGTTCTTTCGGATAAAAATAATAGGAATAGCAATCACAGTGGCGAGCGCGGCAAGGCCAAGCAGCAATTTCACCGCCATGCCGCCGTCGAGCAGCGCTTGAAGCAGAAAAATAATGATAGAGACAATTGCGTAGGAGACTCCGAGGCGTACAGCGGTATTTCGGTTCATGGTGACAGGCTTTTAAGAGACAAATATAGAAACCGCGGGCAATGAACAGAGATTTTTGTTGTCAAGTATCAAATCTGTTGTACTTTTGCGCCGGGCAAGTCTCATACGACCAGCTCCTGCAGAACTCCCCCAGGCCGGGAACGGAGCAAGGGTATGTGGTTGTAGCGGTGCGATGTGAGTAGCTTGCCCACTTTTTTTTTATCCATGGCGAACAAAGTCGTTCTTGTCACCGGAGGTTCATCGGGCATCGGTTTAGCCACATGCAAATACCTTCAGAGCCGCAACTGCAAAGTGTACGGCACGAGTAGAAAAGTTTCGCAAAACGGCGAAATCGTCGACGGCATCCCGATGTTGCAGCTCGACCTCAACCAACTTCCATCTATACATACAGCTGTTAACTTTATTCTTGAAAAAGAAGGTCGTCTTGACGTGCTCGTCAATAACGCGGGAGTAGGTATTGCGGGGGCCCTTGAAGACACCTCGGCCGAGGAAATCGAGACCGCTTTCCGAACCAATGTATTTGGTGTTTTTGAATGTTGCCGAGCGGTGATTCCGCAAATGAGAAAACAAGGCGGCGGCTGGATCGTCAATATTTCGAGCATCGCAGGCGAATTTGGCCTTCCCTTCCGGGGAATTTACTGCGCTACCAAAAG
>JAIVHQ010000310.1 GCA_020200995.1 Flavobacteriales bacterium | reverse complement strand
AAATTGTGCAGGCTGGTGGAAGGGGTGCTGAGGAAAATGGGGTGAAGCGTCGGCGGGCAAATGTTGCGAAGCGCTGATCGCGAAACGTCATGGATTGAAAAGGACGGAGGGGTTCACGCTTGCGAGAAGGCGACAAGATCAAACCAACTTCAACCCCCCGTGGCTCACTGCCATCAGGTTGCACATGCGGTAGAGCATGCGCGCACCCACATTGCCGTCCCAGTCGTTGTGGTCGAGGGCGTCGGCTTCGGGGCCGGGGCTCACCTCGTTGAGGTCGAACCCGATGATCTCACGGCCCGAGCGCGCCAGCATCGTGATGAGGTGGTTCACTTCTTCAAACTCGAATCCTCCGGGGACGGGGGTGCCGGTATTCGGGCAGAGTTTTGGGTCGAGTCCGTCGATGTCGAAGGTAATGTAGACTTTTTGCGGAAGCTTCTCGATGATCTCTTTGCAGAGGGCATTCCAGTTTTCTCCACCGAATTGGCGGGCGGCGAGGTCGGGGTAGAAGTAGGTTTCGATGCGGCCTTTGGAGTCGCGGATCATTTCGGCCTCGCTTTCGCAAAAATCGCGGATGCCGACCTGTACCACTTTCGATACTTCAGGTAATTTCAGGGCATTGTAAGTGATGCTCGCGTGGGAGTATTCAAAGCCTTCATAAGCTTCGCGCAGGTCGGCGTGGGCGTCGATCTGAAGAATGCCGAATTCATTTTCTGAATCGGCGAGGTTGCGGATGAGGCCGAGCGGGGTGCTGTGGTCGCCGCCCACGAGGGCCACCTGCTTGCCGCTGTTGCGCAATGCCGCTGCGCTGCTTTGCACCCATTGCACCATCTGCGCGCAGCCCGCGTTGATCCGGTCGATCAAGACGTGCGCTTCGGGGCTGTCTTCGGTGATAAATCCCTCCTCGAGGTCTTCGATGTAATTGGCCGCATCCACGCGGAGGGCCTCGCTCATCTTGCGGATGCTGCGGGGCAGGTCGAGCATGGCGATGCCGTACTTCCACGCATCGGGAATGTCTTTTTGGTAGAGGTCTACCTGCGAAGATGCCTTCAGGATGGCCTCCGGACCCCGCGCACATCCGGCGGTGTACGACACGGTGACTTCCCACGGCACCGGAATCAGCACCAGCGAGGCATTGTCGGTGTCGAAAGGCAGGCCAAACAGGCGGCCCGGCTCGGCTACACCGTTGGGATCGAAGTGGAGGATGGCATCTTCTTTGGTCATTGTTGTCAGCTTTTTTGGGGAAGGCGGGCCAAAAGTAATGAAAATGGCGCCTCGAGTGAGGGACGCGGAAAGTGAAGGCTAAAATTTAACTTTATATCTCAATGAAGAATCGGAGTGTTTTGAAAGTGCAATTGTTTCTGCCGGGGTTGATAGGGATGTTGTGGAGTGCATCGCTCTTTGGTCAGGTTGACTCCACCGCTGCAAAGGAAGAGCGAATCCCATTTATGGCAGAGCAAATGCCGGAATACATCGGGGGATATGAGGCATTGGCAAGGTACCTGAATACGTATGCCGTGTACACAATGGATGCGAGGGAAGCGGGAGTTTCGGGGGTGGTTTTCCTTTCTTTTACCGTCGAGCGGGATGGCACATTAAACGAGGTGAAGGTGCTCAGACGTCTGCACCGTGATTTGGACAGCATTGCTGCAAAGGCAGTGCGCGAAATGCCGCCGTGGCTTCCCGCCATGCGGCGGGGCAAACCTGTGGCCGTCCAATACAACCTGCCCGTAAAGTTCAGCCTCGAAAATGGCGACCCACTGCGGATGCCGGAACCTTCCAAGTATTGGGAGAATAGGGGCAAGCGGTTGTTTTACAAGTCATGTAAAGAGGAGTTTGGCTACAGTGGTGATGAATGCGATTGTTGGTACCGCTTTGTTGTTTTTAATTACAACACCCGTCATTTTCACGAGCTGAATTTGGGTGAGATGTTTGAGAAGCATACGTGCAAATAAAAGTACATGAGGTGCCTGGTCATTTGTCTGTCTCCCCGTAAATCTGCGGTTGGTGGAAACTGCAGCTGCTTTTTGAATAGATTGAATGTGGCAGTGGGCCCGCCTGATACAAATACCACGTGGTGGCGGGCAGCCATTCGCTCATCCATAAAGTTTTTGTTTGTACCCGGCGAAATAAAATTGACATTGATAGATTGTTGCAGCTTCTTTGTTACCAACCTGTTTTTACCTGAGAAAATTATATCTGCCAATTTTATGTTATAAAAAACAGGTTTTACGGCCTGCGGTTGGGAGATCGGTTTTCAGATAATCACCAGGTTATATCCACTTATCTAGTAGACAAAGGACGACAAACACCATCGCGCGAGCGACACGCCCTACAAGTAAACACAACCTCAGGTACCAACAACGGGACATCCGGCGGTGCGCCCGAAGGGACATGCGGCCATTGCGGATGTCACGGTCGGGCGGGGTGGGACGCGTGAACCGGTAACCCCGGGGTTTCGCCTAGGGCTGAGGTATGTCGCGCCTTCAGCGCTTGGGCGGGTCCTGATTAGGAAGGCTCGCGCTATGGTCTTAAAGTCCAAAACATTTTCAAAATCTGTCTACATAAACAACCAACCCACATCCGCACAAAACGACTTGATTGCCACTATTAGCCCGTGGAAGCCACAGTGATAGGGCTCCCGCCTCCGTCGGGCAGGGTTTTTTTGACGAAACGATTGGGTTTATCTTTTATAAATAGATTTTTAGGCTGAACCATGCACTTAAATCGCGTCAAAAAAAGCATGGCCGGTTCTGCGCTTTTTAATTTTTGTCTTCAGGACTCATGGTTTGCGCAGAAATCCCTGCCCGACGTCCATAAAGAGGCCTAAAGATGGCAGGCGGGACCTTAGCTTTCACTTGAATTTTACGCGGTCATTGTTTGCTTTTCAGCGGTCCTTGTGAGATCGCTGTCGCTAAGTTGTGTTCCTTTTTTTCAAGAAAAAGGAACGAAATAAACCGTCGCGACAGCGACACACCTTACCTTCAAAAAACAACCTCATGTACCAACAACGGCACATTCGGCGGTGCGCCAGAGACGACATGCGGCCATTGCGAATGTCACGTTCGGGCGGTGTGGGACGCGTGAACCGGTAACCCCGGGGTTAACACCCCGGGCTGAGGTATGTCGCGCCTTCAGCGCTTGGGAGGGTGCCAAGGACGGAACGCCTTTATTGGACTTCCTTGCGATAAGCCGCAACAGATAGGGCATTTTCAATGGGTTCACTCAGGTGTATTTCAAACTCTTCTTCACCGGAGCCGACAGAGGCAACCGCGTGATATAACCCCTCTGTTTCCCGAAGCGCTGTATGCACAATCAGGGCTCTCCGATTGCCGTGGGTGGCTCGCGGAAGCTACAGCAATAAGGCTGATTTTTTGACAAAACAGTTGGCAATATCTTTATGAATTAAATTTTACCAATAAAGCATGCCTTAAATCGAGTCAAAAAATCATGCCTGGTTTGGCCGACGCGTCATTGATTAGGAGGAAGGCATTGCCGCCAAAATTGCCTTAGCTTTCGCTTGAATTTTACGCGGTCATTGTTTGCTTTTCAGCGGTCCTTGTGAGATCGCTGTCGCTAAGTTGTGTTCCTTTTTTTCAAGAAAAAGGAACGAAAGAACCCGTCGCGACAGCGACACGCCCTACAAGCAAGCACGACCCCAGGTACCAACAACGGCGCATCCGACGCTGCGCCCGAGTCGACATGCGGCCATTGCGGATGTCACGGTCGGGCGGGGTGGTGTGCTTCGCGTGGGTAGGGGCGGGCGCGAGACCCGCCCATACCGCCCGCCCCCCGCATTATTTGCCGGAAGGCGACGAAAAACCCCCGGCACCACCACCCCCTCGCCGGCGATGGCTACCTTTGCGCTCAAGCATATTT
>JAIVHQ010000110.1 GCA_020200995.1 Flavobacteriales bacterium | reverse complement strand
CACCCTGATCTACACCAACGACGGTGCAGGAGTTTTCAGTGCAATGCCCGCACTCCCGTTGCCCGCAGGTCAACAGTTTGGAAACAAGGCAGCTGATATAGATGGAGATTCCGACCCGGACATCTACATGTCAGGTTCATCAAACGGCGGCGGCCCTGACATTTCGGTACTCTACCGAAATGAGACCCAAATTTCGCTTGGTGTCGGTGACAATGGCGTTTTCTCAGATTTGACGGCATTCCCCAACCCCACCAACAATGATATCAACCTCAATTTTGGCGAAAATATCGAAACTTTCAAAGTAGAACTCTACTCCCTCACGGGAAAGCTGATACAAACGAAGTCATACCGAAACACCAACACGGCAGTTTTTCAAATCAATGCTTCGGCCGGTGTTTACCTACTTAAGGTTCTCGATGAGAATTTCAATCAGGCGACTTTGAAGGTTGTCAAAAGATAAAATTAAAACTCCGTTGACCGGGATGTAAGCTTCCGCCTTGGCGCATTGTATGCGCATTTCCGCTTATGATTGATTTGCGTGTTGCAACAGTTGAGGAAGGTACGTAACCTATATCAGGCGATTTCGTTGAAATTATTGACTTTTTGCATTCTGTGAGTGAACTACGCTTCAGCCGTGCCAATCAAATCGAGAAGATAACATAAATTTACAGGTGTTAGGTTTGTCAAAATTGTCTAGATGAAGATGTGAATGTGATGACTTACACTGTAGTTCAAAATAAATAGGGTATGTTTTGTATACCTTTAAGGCCGTTAAATTCATGAACTCCCCTGCCGATACAATTAAATGGCAACCCTGAATCCTTAGACTATGAGAAAATTCTTATTTTTTTTCCTTTTCCTTTCGCCATTTTTATGCGAAAGTCAGATAGACACCCGGTTCTGGTTTGCTGCGCCGATGCACACAAACGGTACAGCTGTAGAATCTGTGAATACCCCGCGCAATCGACCCATATTGATGGTGGTATCCACCCTCAATCAGCCTGCGGAAATTGTAATTTCACAGCCCGCTAATACTGGTTTTGCTCCCATTGTGATCAACCTTCCGGCAAATAGCACACAGCAAGTAAACCTCACGCCATTCTTTGAGGATGTGGAGACAAAGCCGGCCAACGAGGTGTTGAATACCGGTCTGCTGGTGCGCGCAACAAATCCCATCACGGCCTATTACGAATTGAGGAGTCAGAACAACACCGATATCTGGGCTCTCAAAGGTAAAAATGCCCTCGGCACTAAATTTTATACCCCGTACGAAAACACCTATGGCAGCAACCAAATCCTCAACGGATCTCCTTATTTGCCCGGTCCGCGGGCGGGCTTTGTGGTCGTGGCTTCCGAGGACAGCACGACAGTGACCATCACCCCAAAAGTGGAAGTGCTTGGCCACCCGGCCAACATTCCGTTTGAAGTGCTTTTGATGAGAGGTCAAACATATTATGTCGAAGCTTTCGATGAAGATCCGGCCAACAAACCAATCGGAACGCTTATAGAGAGCGACAAACCCATTGCAACAACGGTAAAGGACGACATGATTGACATCATCGTTGAGACCTCTGCAAATGCAGACGTTGCCGCCGATCAATTAATGGCATACGAACACACAGGGCTGCGCCATATCGTGGTAAAAGGAAACCTGAATAATAACTGGGACCGCGTTGTGGTATTGGCGACAGAAGATAATACGGAAGTATTCATCGATGGAGATGATACGCCGATTCTATTAAACGAAGGAGAGCAGCACGTGTACAACATGGAAGGCGATGCTACTTTTATTGAGGGCAGCGCAAAACTCTATGTTTTCCACGCCTCCGGACTTGGAAAACAGCTGGCCGGGGCCATTATTCCTTCTTTGGAATGCACCGGTAGCAACCAGGTATCTGTGGTGCGCACCAGTAGCAGCGACTTTGTAATGCTCATAACGATCAAAGCAGGATCGGAAGGTGATTTTGAGGTAAACGGCGATCCGAATGTGATCACGGCTGATGCTTTTGAGCCCGTGCCCGGATCAGATGGAGAGTACGTATTCGCAAAAATTTCACCATCCACTGCACAGGTTCCTTCGGGCAGCGCCAGCTTGATAACCAATTTCGGAGACGAGCTTTTTCACCTCGGTCTAATAAGCCGCCAGGGAGGTGCCACAGCAAATTATGGCTACTACTCAGCCTACAGCTTTCTCAACATCGGTACCAATACAGAAGTATGTCTCAATGATACACTTACCTTGGATGCAGGGCCCGGCAAAACAGCTTACATCTGGAGTACCGGTGAAGAAACCCAAACCATTCAGGTAACCCAACCCGGAACCTACTTTGTCGAAGCTTTCAGCGGAAGCGACTGTTCGGCAATAGACACAGTGAATGTCACTTTCTATGAACCGCCCATTGACCTGGGACCAAACGACACCATTTGTGACGGAACTTCCACCACCTTTACCATCGATGGCAATTACCTGCTCACATGGCCTGACGGATCAAGTGGACCGAGCTACGAAGTCAGCGAAGAAGGTTTTGTAACAGTAGAAGTCACCGACTTCCAAGGGTGTGCACTGCTCGACTCTACATTCATCAGTGTACGACCAAGACCTGCAACCCCCGAGATCAGCGGCGATGACGTCTATTGTGAAGGAGAAACCCTTGAACTAAGCTTGTCTGATGCCGAAGATGCCGGCTATCGATTTGTACGACCCGATGGTACAGTAGCCTTCAGTCAAAACCTGACCATCGAAAACCTCTCTCTCGATGATGCGGGAGATTATTTGGGATTCGTCGTTGTGGAAGGTTGCGAAAGCTTTAACGATACGATAAGCGTGGAGGTCATAGCTGCCCCGCAAGTCACCTTGCCCGACGACCAGGAATTTTGTGACGGCGAGAGCTTTATCATCGAACCGACAGTGGTCGGCGATAGCGAGAGCTTCAGCTGGCAGGACGGTTCAGACACACCTACATTTGTAGCCACAGAAAGCGGAACTTACACCCTTGAAGTCCTCAATGCCCAAGGCTGCTCCGGAACCGATGAGGTTGAGCTCACCTTCAATCCGCAACCCGAGGATCCCGAACTTAGTGAAATCGATGTGGTATGTGAAGGCGAAACCCTGACAGTTTCAACACAGGGTGAGGATGGCGTTACTTATACCTGGCGCAATGAATTAGGTGAAGAGATATTTACCGGCAATCCTTTGGTATTTGAGTCAGCGACCACCGCTTTAAACGGCGGCTACACGGTTGAAGCTTCAATTGGTGATTGTTTCTCTGAGCCTGTCGACTTCAGTCTCCTTGTGGCAAGTTCACCCTCTGTGGTATTGCCCAACGACACCACCATTTGTACAGGTGATGAAATTGAACTCTCTACCACCCTCGACTTTGAAAACTACTTGTGGAGCACGGGCGAAGTGGAACCGACCATTACAGTCTCAGAAGGCTTTTACGAAGTCAACGTAACCGATGCCTTTGGCTGCGAAGGTTCAGCAAGTATCGAGGTCACTGAAGACGGACCGATAGCCGATTTTAATTATGTCCCAACCGGGGCCATCCAACCTGAAGTGGTGGTGGAATTCACTGACCTCTCCGACGCGGGCGAGAGCAATATCGTGGGCTATCAATGGAATTTTGACGACGGCGGTACCAGCACAGCTCAAAACCCCGACCACCAATACGCGACTACCGGGGTATTCATGGTAACCCTCACAGTAACCGATGCAAACGGATGTGAATCGACGGCGACCGAAGAGGTGGTTATTAGTTTTGACTTCCGCATCCCGGAGGGCTTTTCGCCAAATGGTGACGGCGTCAATGACCTTTTCATTATTCAAGGTCTGGAAGAATTCCCCGGAACCACTGTTCAAATTTTCAACCGCTGGGGCGCCGTAGTATTTGAA
>JAIVHQ010000109.1 GCA_020200995.1 Flavobacteriales bacterium | reverse complement strand
TTGTGCAAATCGGGGTGCCTGATAACCCCGCAGAAAACCGGACCTTAATTCGGGATGACTTTCGCAATTTCGGATCGGAGGCCCGGCTCCTGCACCGCTACAAGCTTGGTAAAAAACGTTCGGCATTGGTGGTCGGTGCGCGCTACTACAGAGGCCTCACCGATAGAATGCAGGGCGATGCTAACAATGCCGACACGCCCGACTTTGAGTTTTTAAATCCAAATGATCCCGAGGAATTTGATTACCAATTCCCCAGTGAGAATTACGCCTTCTTTGTAGAGAACCTCCTTCACATTAACTCAAAGCTGAGCGTGACCACAGGCATCAGGGTAGAGCAAATTCGCACCGACTCGGAGGGAATGTGGAAGTTGAATCGATACGATTTTGCAGGCAATTTGGTCTCTTCCACTGAAAACTTCGATGCATCTTCTACAGGCCGTACCTTCCCCCTCTTCGGCATTGGCGTGAGCTACGACCTAAAAGAAGACCTGAACCTCTACGGAAATATTTCGCAAAATTTTCGATCCATTACCTTCAGTGACCTGAGGGTTGTCAATCCGAATTTCCGCCTTGACAGCCTTATCACAGATGAGAACGGGTACAATGCCGATATCGGAATCCGCGGTAAAATTGGAGATTGGATCAACCTTGATGTGAGTGTTTTTCTAATGCGCTACAACGACCGCATCGGCTTGTACGAACTTCCCGGCAGCACCACCCTCTTCCGCACAAACATCGGTGATTCCCGCCACATCGGAATTGAGTCCTTCGCCGAACTCGATATTTTCAGTGCCCTGAATTCCGAACGAGAACTTTCCGAGCTTTCTCTTTTTCTGAACTTCTCCCTGACCGATGCCACCTACATCGAATCCGACATCACTTCTATCAAAAACCGCCGCGTAGAGTACGTGCCGAATGTGATGCTGCGCGCCGGACTCAATTACAAGTGGAAAGACGTGAAGGCCACCTATCAACTTTCTTATTTGGGCGAGCAATTCTCTGATGCCACGAATTCCACCTTCAACTCAAATGCACTGACGGGAATTATTCCTTCGTACTACGTGATGGACTTTTCTTTGGAGTACAAACCGAACAGGTTCAAGTTTTCGGCAGGTGTAAACAACCTGACCAACGAAGAATACTTCACCCGAAGGGCCGAAAGTTACCCGGGTCCGGGAATCATTCCGGCCACCATCCGCAGCGTTTACTTCTCGGTGGGATATACATTTTAAAATCGGGTTGGACCATTCGAAGTCGCTTCGCCTGCGGCCTTTTTTCTTGAAATAAAGATTAGATGGGATTTCGAAGTAAATTAATTCGACAACTTTTTTCTTTACCCCCGTGATTTTAGTTGCTTAGAATATGTGTGCCGTGCACGGGCAACTACAGCTTAAAACGGATAAGTAAATGAAAAAGTACGGTGAAAATTTTGGATTTTTAAACCCTTTAAAAAATCCTGCTTTCACGTTGAGCTTTCCTGGCACTCTTGAAAAAATCTTTTTTCTACACTCCCCTTACCACACTCAAGTCATTCGCTTAATGCACATTGACAAAGCATTCCAGCTACTTTCAAGAAACTATGTTCGTATTTTTGCGATCTACGAATATTTGTTCGTACATTTGCGATCAGCTAAGCGAAACGACGCCTGATTTCAAAGGCGCCTTTTGGCGAAAAGCCCGAAAAACACCACAAACAAAAGTACGCCATGAAAAATATCAAAGTGCTGGGACCCGGATGCCCCAAATGCAAAACCACCTATCAAAACGTTCTCGAAGCTGTAAAGCAAACGGGCGTGGAGGCTGAGGTGGAAAAAATCGAAGACATCATGGAAATGATGAAATACAATGTACTTGCCACCCCTGTGCTCATGATCAACGAAGAGATCAAGGTGCGTGGGCGCGTAGCCAATATCAATGAAATCAGAGATTTACTCACTGCATAATTACATCACCATGTCTGAACAAACCCTGATCAAAGAAATATGCCCCACCACCACGCGACAGTGGCTCGCCGACGGCGCCTTGCTGGTAGACGTGCGCGAAGTACAGGAAACGGAAGCACTTGCCTACGATGTAGCCGAACTGCTACACATCCCGCTGAGCGAATTTGAAGAACGCTATTCGGAAATTCCCAAAGACCGCCCCGTGGTGATGGCTTGCAGAAGCGGTGCGCGCAGCCTCAGGGCAGCGGGATTTCTTGCCAACCACGGTTATGACAATGCGGTGAACATGCAGCACGGCATGTTGCGATGGGCCGAAAAAGGTTTCCCCGTAAAGGGTAGCGAATCCGACAAAACACAAAAAGGCGGCAGCGACTGCTGTTCACAACCGGGCTGCTGCTAAATTACCCTCACTCCATACACCACGCATCAAAGCATAGTTCATGTTCGATTGGCTTCAGAATTTTTCAGATTGGTTGATTTATGGAATTTTCAATCTCGGCGCGGAGACGCAATTGGGCACCGCGCTCAACTTTTTCGTCTACGACACACTGAAGATCCTTATTCTACTCTTTGTCATCGTATTCCTGATGGGCATTGTGAATGCCTACCTCCCGATCGAACGCCTCAAAGACTACCTTCACCGCAACAAGCTCTACGGACTCGAGTACCTCTTCGCATCCACTTTCGGGGCCATCACGCCTTTTTGTTCCTGCTCGTCAGTGCCGCTGTTTATCGGTTTTGTGCAAGGCGGGATTCCGCTCGGCGTCACATTTGCCTTCCTGATCACCTCGCCTTTGGTGAATGAAATTGCCATTGCAATGTTTCTCGGAATGTTTGGCGTAAAAGCCACCTTAATTTACGTGGGTTCGGGCATCCTGCTCGGAACGGTGGGCGGCTGGCTGCTCGGTAAATTTAACCTCGAGCCGCTTCTGTCCGATTGGGTGAAGAAGATATTGGAAAGCAAGCAGCAAGGCGGCGAATTTGAAGCTGACAAACAAACTTTTTTCCAACGCATTCCGGAAATTACCCGCGGTGCTTGGGACATCGTAAAAGGGGTGGTGGTGTACGTCCTCATCGGTATCGCTATCGGGGCTGCCATGCATGGCTACGTGCCCGAAAACTTCTTTCAACAATACCTCGGCAGCGGCGCCTGGTGGACAGTGCCCCTCGCGGTAATCGTGGCCGTGCCAATGTACGCCAACGCGGCGGGCATTGTGCCGGTGATCCAGGTTTTCGTCGCCAAAGGAGTGCCCCTCGGCACCGCCATCGCTTTTATGATGGCCACGGTGGGCCTGTCCATCCCCGAGGGCACCCTGCTTAAAAAAGTGATGAGCCTCAAGCTGATCGGCATCTATTTTGGCGTGGTGACCCTGTTCATCATTTTTTCAGGATTCCTCTTTAACCTCCTTTTATGAAAACCAAAACAGCCCTCCTTACGGAATTGTGGATCGAAGGCCGCACGCGGTTCTCGAACCAAATCGACGCGCTGAGCGAGTCAGATTTGCGGAAAACGCTCTCCCCCTCCCCCAATTCCATCGGCTTCCTGATGCGCCACATGGGCGATGTGGAGCTGCTTTTCGCAAAAAATGTTTTTGGCGACAGCCAAATCAAGGTCTCCGCCAAAACGATCATCGCCGGAAAAGATACGGGCGAATGGACCGATCTCGAAGTACTTAAAAATTACGTCGAAGAGTCTTATAAAGCCCTGCATTCCATTGTGGAAAAACAGCGCGACGAAGATTGGGAAGACGAGATCTCCACCAAAGAATTCGGCACGAAAACCAAGGCGGAAGCTTTTGGCCGCATCGTGACGCATACCGCTTACCACGCAGGGCAGATGGCCCTGATTCAGAAATACGGAACAAATCAAAAATGAAAAACAAAATGAAAACCCTCCTCTCTACCCTCGCCCTCGCTCTGCTGATGTCCGCTTGCGGCGACAATGCACCCGC